>RFNG01000119.1 GCA_009927275.1 Sphingobacteriia bacterium
AAAAGCTAAAGGTAAAACCGAAAAAGTATAACATAATAAAAATATACGTTCTTTATGAGTCAACGCATCCGCATCAAATTAAAATCTTACGATTACAACCTTGTAGACAAATCGGCTGAAAAAATTGTAAAAACAGTTAAAGCTACCGGTGCAGTAGTTAACGGTCCAATACCCTTACCTACCAGCAAACGTATTTTTACTGTTTTAAAATCGCCGCATGTAAATAAAAAGGCACGTGATCAATATCAGCTTTGTGATTATAAGCGTTTATTAGATATTTATTCATCATCATCTAAAACCGTTGATGCACTTATGAAATTAGAATTACCTAGTGGTGTGGAGGTAGAAATTAAAGTTTAGATTTAAATAACATTAAAATATAAATTAAATACAATAAAAACATGTCAGGATTAATTGGTAAAAAAATAGGAATGACCAGCTTTTTCGATGCCACTGGAGCATATGTTCCATGCACAATAATTGAAGCGGGTCCTTGTGTTGTTACGCAAGTAAAAACCAATGACAAAGAAGGTTATAATGCATTGCAATTAGCCTTTGATGAACGTAAAGAAAAGCATACGTCCAATGCCATGAAAGGTCATTTTGACCGTTCAAAAACCACACCAAAGCGTAAACTTGTAGAGTTTCGTCAGTTTGAGGCAGAACATAAACTAGGTGATGTATTAACGGTGTCCGTATTTGCTGAAGGTGATTTTGTTAACGTTGTTGGCACCAGCAAAGGTCGCGGCTTTCAGGGTGTTGTAAAACGCCACGGATTTAGTGGTGTTGGACATGCCAACAAATCACATGGACAGCATGATCGTGAGCGCGCCCCTGGTTCATTAGGAGCTTCATCAGATCCTGCAAGGGTTATGAAGGGTATGCGTATGGCCGGACGCATGGGTGGAAATCGTAAAAAAATTCAAAATTTAACTATTGTAAAAATTATGCCAGAACAAAATGTGGTTCTGGTTAAAGGTTCGGTTCCCGGATCAAATGGTTCTTACGTAATCTTAGAAAAATAGTATGCAACTCGACGTATATTCAATAAGTGGTAAAAAAACAAGTAAAAAGCTTGATTTACCTGAATCGATATTTAATGCAGAACCAAACGACCATTGTGTTTACTTAGATGTAAAGCAACATCTTGCCAACCGTCGCCAGGGAACTCACAAATCTAAAGAGCGTGCCGAAATTGCACGTACTACTAAAAAATTAAAGCGCCAAAAAGGTACTGGTGGTGCTCGCGCAGGTTCAATGAAATCGCCTCTATTTATTGGTGGCGGTCGTGTATTTGGTCCAAAACCTCGTGATTATTCATTTAAAATTAATAAGAAAGTTAAAACCTTGGCACGCGTTTCTGCTTTAAGTTACAAAGCAAAAGATAATGCCATAGTTTTAATTGAAGATTTTAATATGGAGCAGCCTAAAACCAAACAGTACCTCGACATTATGTCAAACTTGAAACTGGATGGTAAAAAAACACTTATGGTTTTAGGGTCTTTAAATGCTAATATTTACAAGTCTTCACGCAATATAAGCAGCGCAAAAGTTGTAAATGCCAGTGATTTAAGTACATACGATATTTTAAATGCCGAAAATTTAATTTTGGCTGAAAGTTCAGTTAAAGTTATAGAAACCCTTTTAAGTAAATAAGTATGGATATTTTAATTAAACCAATAATTACTGAAAAACTAACTGCTCAGGCAGATGCCTTAAACCGCTATGGTTTTTTAGTTGATCGTCGTGCCAATAAACTTGAAATTAAAGCGGCGGTTGAGCAAATGTATAAGGTTAAGGTTGCATCTGTAAACACCCAACAATATGTCGGAAAGGTGAAATCTCGCAATACAACCCAAGGCCTTGCCATTGGTAGGGTTAACCGCACCAAACGTGCCTTTGTAACGCTAAAAGACGGAGATAAAATTGATTTTTACGCCAGTGTATAAAACTATTTAATATGGGATTACGCAAATACAGACCACTAACACCAAGTTTACGATACAAGCTTACTTCAGATTTTTCTGAAATTACAGCCAGTAAGCCTGAGAAAAGTTTAATTTCAAAACAAAAGTCATCTGGAGGGCGAAACAACTCCGGTAAAATGACCATGCGCTACATTGGCGGAGGTCATAAACGTGTACTACGTGACATAGATTTTAAACGTGATAAAGACGGTATACCCGCTACGGTTAAAACCATTGAATACGATCCAAATCGCTCGGCACGAATTGCCCTTTTAAATTATAAAGATGGTGAAAAGCGATATATTATCGCACCTCAAGGATTAAAGGTGGGTCAAACCCTTGTTTCTGGAAAACAATCCCCACCCGAAATTGGTAATACCTTGTTTTTATCTGAAATTCCTTTAGGAACTGTAATTCACAATATTGAGCTTCGTCCGGGTCAGGGCGCTGTAATGGCCCGCAGTGCAGGATCCTATGCGCAACTTTCTGCACGTGAAGGTAAATATGCAGTACTTAAAATGCCTTCTGGTGAAGTACGTATGATTTTAATTACCTGCAAAGCAACAGTTGGCGCAGTTTCAAACCCAGATCATAATTTAGAAGTACACGGAAAAGCAGGCCGTAAACGTTGGCTTGGTGTGCGTCCGCGTACCCGTGCTGTAGCCATGAACCCCGTTGATCATCCTATGGGTGGTGGTGAAGGACGTGCTTCTGGAGGTCATCCAAGATCCAGAAAAGGAATTCCTGCTAAAGGCTTTAAAACCCGTTATAAGTCAAAATCATCAAATAAACATATAATTGAACGTAGAAAAAAATAAGTATAAAACATGTTTAATGGTTTGCAATAAGCAAATTTCAAAACTCTAAACTATGGCAAGATCACTAAAAAAAGGTCCGTTTATAGACCACAATCTTGAAGGCAAGGTTGAAAAAATGAACCAGAGCGGCAAAAAATCCGCAATTAAAACATGGGCACGTCGCTCAACTATTCCACCAGAATTTGTAGGGCATACGTTTGCAGTACATAACGGAAGCAAGTTTATTCCAGTATATGTAACGGAAAACATGGTAGGGCACAAATTGGGAGAATTTGCCCCCACACGTATTTTTAAAGGTCATGCCGGTCATAATAAAAAATAAGGGATATGGGAAAGAGAAAACGAATTGTCGCTGATCAGCGTAAAGAGCAAAATAAAAGTACCTATTTTGCAAAACTTAATAATTGTCCAACATCGCCACGTAAAATGCGTCAGGTTGCAGATTTGGTTCGCGGTATGGATGCGTTTCAGGCATTGAATATTCTAAAATTTAATACCCGTGAGGCATCTGGCCGACTTGAAAAACTATTAAAATCTGCTATTGCCAATTATGAGCAAAAAACACAGGCGCGTGCAGACGAAGGTCAACTGTTTGTAAAAGAAATTAAAGTTGACAGTGCACTTATGATGAAACGCCTTCGCACCGCTCCGCAGGGTAGAGGATACCGTATTCGCAAACGCTCAAATCATGTTACATTAGTTTTAGATACCAAAACAGATAACGCATAACAACATGGGACAAAAATCAAATCCAATAGGACTTCGTTTAGGTGTAATAAAAGGCTGGGACTCTAACTGGTTCGGCGGTCGTCATTATGCAGATAAATTATTAGAAGATAACCAAATTCGCAGTTATGTAAAAGCGCGTTTACCAAAAGGAAGTATCTCAAAAATTGTAATTGAACGCACATTAAAACTAATTACAGTTACAATAAATACAGCTCGTCCTGGAATTATTATAGGAAAAGGTGGTAAGGAGGTAGATAAACTTAAAGAAGAATTAAAAGCACTTACTTCAAAGGAAGTACAGATTAATATTTTAGAAATTAAACGGCCCGAATTGGATGCACGTCTTGTTGCAGACAGTATTGCACGTCAAATTGAGGGACGTATCTCCTTTCGTCGTGCAGCTAAAATGAGTATGGCCAGTACCATGCGTCTTGGGGCCGAGGGAATAAAAATTAAAGTTTCCGGCCGTTTAGGAGGCGCGGAAATGGCGCGTACCGAGGGCTACAAAGAGGGGCGTACTCCATTACATACGCTTCGCGCCGATATAGATTATGCGGTTGCCGAAGCGCATACCTCATACGGTCGTATTGGCGTTAAAGTATGGATATGCCGGGGTGAAGTATTTGGAAAACGTGATTTAAGTCCAAATGCCGGATTATTAAAAGAACGTAGTTCTGGCGTTGAACGTCGCGAAGAACGCGCTAAATCGCAAAAAAAACGTATACGTAAAGACGAACAATAATTTTTGAATTATGCTACAACCAAAACGATCGAAATTCAGAAAATCGCATAAAATGTGTATTAAAGGGGATGCCAAGCGGGGCTACGAACTTGCGTTTGGCTCTTTTGGAATTAAGGCTATGGATGAGTGTCGTATGACGGCTCGCCAGCTTGAGGCAGCGCGTGTTGCCATTACCCGCTTCATGAAACGTGAAGGGCAAGTATGGATTCGCGTATTTCCAGACCGTCCCGTAACTGCTAAACCTGCAGAGGTTCGTATGGGTAAGGGAAAAGGTGCCCCTGAATATTGGATGGCTCCTGTAAAACGTGGACGTATTATTTTTGAAGCGGAAGGTGTTCCTTTAGCAGTAGCTAAAGAAGCCTTACGTTTGGCAGCTCAAAAATTACCAATTGTAACAAAATTTGTCGTGCGTCGCGACTATGTTGAATCGTAAATACTAACCTTAATCAACCGTTACTTGATTAATTAGAAAAATAAAACAATGGCAAAAGAAAACTACAGCGGATTATCAGAACAGGAATTGCGTGACCGGATTCATCAAGAGCAAGCGCTTTTGATAAAAATGAATCTCAATCATACGGTTTCTCCAATTGAAAATCCATCTAAAATCAGAACTACGCGTCGTCTTATTGCACAACTGCAAACGGCACTTACGGCTGTAAAACAAAAAAACAAGTAAAGGATTATGGAACGTAATTTAAGAAAAGAGAAAATCGGAGTTGTTAAAAGCAACAAAATGGACAAAAGTATTGTGGTTGCGGTAATGCGTAAAGTAAAGCATCCCAAATACGGAAAGTTTGTTAACAAAACCAGCACTTTTGTGGCACACGATGAAAAAAACGAGTGCAGTATAGGGGACACTGTAAAAATTGCGGAAACCCGTCCTCTTAGCAAAACAAAAAACTGGAGATTGGTTGAAATAGTAGAAAAAGTTAAATAAGCCCTAAAACACGGACCTATGATACAAAATGAATCCCGCCTAAATGTTGCGGACAATAGTGGAGCCAAAGAAGTTTTGGTAATACGTTTACTGGGAGGAACACGCAAGCGTTATGCCCGAATAGGAGATAAGGTAGTAGTTACTGTTAAGCATGCATTACCCAGTGGAAATATTAAAAAAGGCACTGTAAGCAAAGCGGTAATTGTTAGAACAAAAAAAGAAATAAGCCGTGCCGATGGATCCTATATTCGGTTTGATGATAATGCCGTGGTATTATTAAATGCAACGGATGAAATGCGCGGCACTCGTATTTTTGGTCCCGTTGCTCGTGAATTACGTGATAAACAGTTTATGAAAATTATTTCATTGGCACCCGAAGTGCTATAATTACATGCGTATGTCAAAAATTAAATTAAAAAAAGGAGATTTAGTACAAGTGATCAGCGGTGAATCACGCGGTCAAAAAGGTAAAATACTTTCGATTGATACCGCTAAATACCGCGCTATTGTTGAAGGTGTAAATATGGTTAGTAAAAGTGAAAAACCTAACGCTAAAAACACAAATGGCGGAATTGTTAAAAAAGAAGGTTCTATTCACCTTTCAAATCTGATGATTGTTATTGATAATAAAACAGCACGTATTGGTCGCGTTTTAGATGAAAAATCAAACCGCATGGAACGTGTTTTTAAAACCAAAAAGGAGGCAAGTAAATAATGGCTGCAACATACCAACCCCGTCTTAAGCAAAAATACCGTACAGAGGTAATCCCTGCGCTGCAAAAAAAGTTTTCATACGGATCGTCTATGCAAGTTCCTAAACTTCAAAAAATTTGCATAAACCAAGGTATTGGCGATGCGGTTTCGGATAAAAAATTAATTGAATCGGCCGTTAAGGAAATGACTACCATTACAGGTCAAAAAGCAGTGCCAACGTATTCCACTAAGGATATTTCAAATTTTAAATTACGTAAAGGCGTTGCCATTGGCGTCCGTGTAACACTACGAGGTGATAAAATGTATGAGTTTTTAGATCGTTTAATTGCTTCGGCATTACCCCGAATTCGTGATTTTAAAGGTGTAAACAATAAGGGCTTTGATGGTCATGGAAATTACACGCTGGGTGTATCAGAGCAAATTATATTTCCTGAAATTGATATTGATAAAGTAAGTAAAATTCAAGGCATGGATATAACATTTGTTACAACAGCTCCAACAGATAACGAAGCTTTTGAATTACTCAGTGAATTTGGTATTCCATTTAAACAAAAAAATTAATAGTAGTTATGGCAAAAGAATCAATGAAGGCCCGTGAAGTAAAGCGTAAGCGTCTGGTAGACCATTATGCTCAAAAACGGGAAGAATTAAAAAAAGCAGGTGACTATACGGCACTCCAAAAATTGCCTCGCAATTCTTCTAAAGTGCGTATGCGTAACCGTTGCAAACTAACCGGACGTCCACGTGGTTACATGCGTGATTTTGGAATTAGTCGTGTTACGTTTCGTGAAATGGTAGTTTTCGGCTTAATCCCGGGACTAACAAAATCCTGTTGGTAAAATTTGGTTAATACGTAAATTATTCCTAAATTTGCCGCGCTCTTTATAAACGTGAATATAATTATCCGGCTTGCCGGATAACATATAAACTTAAAAACAATGACAGACACAGTATCCGATTATTTGACTCGCCTTAGAAACGCAATCAAGGCGAATCATCGAGTGGTAGAGGTTCCAGCCTCCAACCTTAAAAAGCAAATCACCAAAATCCTTTTCGATAAAGGGTATATTTTAAATTATAAATTTGAAAACACTGAAAATAAACAGGGTTTAATCAAAATTGCACTAAAATACCATCCCATTACAAAAGTACCCGCTATTCGTACACTTGACCGTGTTTCGAGTCCCGGGCTTCGCTCGTATGCAGGTGTTAGTGCCATGCCCCGTGTAATGAACGGATTGGGTATAGCCATTATTTCAACATCGCGTGGCGTAATGACTGATAAAGAAGCTCGCAAGATGAATGTGGGCGGAGAAGTTTTATGTTTTATTTCCTAATTACTACGAATCAATTATGTCAAGGATAGGAAAATCACCGGTAAGCATCCCTAAAGGGGTTGAAATCCGTAAAGAGGGAAACCTTATTAAGGTAAAAGGCACAAAAGGCGAGTTAAGTCAACATATCGATTCAGATATTACGGTTGATATTCAATCGGACAAGGTTGTTCTTAGTCGTCCTACAGATCATAAACGCCACCGTTCTCTGCATGGCTTGTACCGTGCATTGATTGCTAATATGGTTAAAGGCGTTAGTGAAGGGTATAAATCAGAGCAAGAACTAGTTGGGGTAGGATACCGTGCTGTAAACAAAGGTCAAATTTTGGAATTATCACTTGGGTATTCGCATAACGTTTCCTTTGAATTACCTAAAGAAATTAAAATTACAACCAGTAACGAAAAAGGTCAAAATCCTAAGGTTATCATGGAATGTGCTGACAAACAGCTTTTAGGTATGGTGGCTGCTAAAATTCGCAGTTTACGTAAGCCTGAACCTTACAAAGGAAAAGGTATTAAGTTTACCAATGAAGTTTTACGCCGCAAAGCCGGAAAATCTGCAGCTAAAAAATAACCGATAGAATACGAAATTATGGCTACATCCAAAGCATCGCGCAGAGATAAGATTAAACAGAAAATACGTAAGCGCATTACAGGTACCACAGCACGTCCGCGTATGTCCGTATACCGCAGCAATACTGGAATTTATGTTCAGGTTATTGATGACAGTACAGGAAAAACGCTTGTTTCTGTGGGCTCTAATGATCCTTCTGCAAAAAGCCTGAAGGTTTCAAAAACTGAAATTTCAAAATGGGTTGGGAAACACATTGCTGAAAAATCAAAGGCAGAAGGTATTACCAATGTGGTATTTGACCGAAACGGGTACTTATACCATGGACGCGTAAAAGCCCTGGCGGAAGCTGCACGTGAAGCAGGATTAGAATTTTAAACAAGCTATTGAACATGACAACTAAAGATCAATTGAAACGTGTAAAGTCCAGTGATATCGAGCTTAAAGATAAACTGGTTGCCGTACAGCGCGTAACTAAAGTAACTAAAGGGGGGCGCCATTTTAGTTTTTCAGCCATTGTAGTGGTTGGAAATGAAAAAGGGGTTATTGGACATGGCCTTGGTAAAGCCAATGAGGTAAGCGATGCTATCAGTAAAGGTATTGAAGATGCTAAAAAAAGTTTAGTTAAAGTACCTGTTTTAAACGGTACTGTACCTCATTTTCAAGAAGGAAAATTTGGTGGTGCACGTGTTATTTTAAAGCCTGCATCAAATGGTACCGGTGTAATTGCCGGTGGAGCTATGCGTGCAGTATTAGAAAGTGTTGGCGTAAAAGATGTATTGGCAAAATCAAAAGGCTCAAGTAATCCGCATAATGTGGTTAAGGCCACAATTGATGCGCTTATGAAAATGCGTGATCCTATTACGGTAGCACAACAACGCGGTATTAAACTTGAAAATGTATTTAACGGATAAGTATGACTAAAGTTCGCATCACTCTGGTTAAAAGCCTTGCTAAACGTAGCCCACAACAGCGTGCTACAGTAAAAGCACTTGGTTTAGGTAAAACCAATAGCACAGTAGAAAAAGAATTAAGCCCTGCAGTAAACGGCATGATTGCAAAGGTTAAACACTTAATTAAAATGGATTCATTATCATAATTATGAAACTTCACGACTTACAACCTGCAAGCGGTTCAATACGTAATAATTTCCGAAGAGGCCGTGGCCAAGGTTCAGGCGGTGGTGGAACGGCAACACGTGGTCACAAAGGTGCGCAGTCCAGATCCGGATACTCCAGCAAACGGGGTTTTGAGGGTGGTCAAATGCCATTACAGCGCCGGTTGCCCAAGTTTGGTTTTAAAAACATTAACCGTATTGAATACAAAGGCATCAACCTTGATGTTATTCAAAAAATGAGTACAAAAGATCAATCGGGTGTATTAAATCCTGATTTTTTTATTAAACATGGTTTGGCAAATAAAAATCAAAAGATTAAAATTTTAGGTCGCGGCACTTTAGAATCTGCGCTTACCATTCAGGCGCATGCTTTTACAGCCACTGCTAAAACAGCAATTGAGTCTAAAGGCGGAAAAGCTGAGCAAATCGCATAACTATGAAACGGTTTATAGATACCATACGAAACATTTGGACCATTGAAGAGTTGCGTAACCGCATTCTTCTCACAATATTAATGGTTTCCATTTACCGTCTGGGATCCTATGTGGTTCTTCCTGGCGTTAATATTGACGTTTTAAAAGCCTCTGCATCCAGTCAATCGGGTGGTATTGTGGGCTTAATCAATATGTTTTCGGGCGGTGCTTTTTTAAGAGCATCAATTTTTGGACTTGGCATAATGCCCTATATCACGGCGTCCATTATTATTCAGCTTTTGGGAATGGCCGTACCATATTTTCAAAAACTGCAACGCGAAGGTGAAAGTGGACGTAAAAAAATTAACCAATATACACGGTTATTAACTATTGCGGTAACAGCCGTTCAGGCACCTGGATACATCGCATCTATAAAGTCTGGTGCCCCAAATGCATTTTTTAGAATCCTCAACACTTTGGTGGATTCAATCTATTTTTATTTTAGTTGCAGGCACCATGTTTGTTATGTGGTTAGGTGAGCGTATCACAGATAAAGGCCTGGGCAATGGTATTTCATTGATAATTATGATTGGTATTATTTCCCGCTTACCTTTTGCGTTTTTATCAGAATTAAAATCCAGAATGTCGGGTAACGGTGGTTTAATTATTTTTTTAATTGAAATTGTTTTTCTGCTATTGGTAATAATAAGCTGTATTTTACTTGTACAAGGAACGCGAAAAATTCCGGTGCAGTTTGCTAAAAAAAATTGTAGGAAACAAGCAATACGGAGGTGTACGTCAGTACATCCCGCTAAAGGTAAATGCCGTGGGCGTAATGCCAATTATTTTTGCACAAGCTATTATGTTTATTCCGGCTGCAATTGCCGGTTTTTCTAACAGTTCAGGGGGTATTTTTACAGCCCGATACGGATTTTGGTACAATTTTATTTTTGCTGTACTTATTATCCTCTTCACATATTTCTATACTGCAATCATGGTAAATCCCAATCAATTGGCAGATGACATGAAACGCAATGGCGGCTTTATTCCGGGCATTAAGCCTGGAAAGGCCACTGCAAAATTTATAGATGATATAATGAGTAAAATCACTTTTCCGGGTTCAGTATTTTTAGCACTTGTAGCCATAATGCCTGCATTTGCGCAAAAAATTGGAGTCAACAGTGCTTTTGCAGATTTTTATGGCGGCACATCCCTGCTCATTTTGGTAGGTGTTGTACTTGATACATTACAGCAAATAGAAACCTATTTATTAAACCGTCATTATGATGGATTAATGAAAACCGGACGTATAAAAGGACGTGGCACTAACGCCATGATGGTACAACAAGGCTAACAATGGCAAAACAATCCAACATAGAAGTAGATGGCGTTATTATTGAAGCACTCAGTAATGCTATGTTTCGCGTTGAATTGGAAAACGGTCATATTGTTGTAGCCCATATATCTGGTAAAATGAGAATGAATTATATAAAAATATTACCCGGAGATAAGGTAAAGCTTGAAATGAGTCCCTATGATTTAACTAAAGCCCGAATCTCTTTACGATATAAATAAGTAATTGTCATGAAAGTAAGAGCATCTATAAAGAAACGCAGCGCAGATTGTAAAATCGTACGCCGTAAAGGAAAACTTTACGTGATTAACAAAAAGAATCCTAAATACAAACAACGACAGAAATAAGCAAAGTTATATGGCACGTATTGCAGGTATAGATTTACCAAAAAACAAAAGGGGAGTTATTGGACTTACCTATATTTTCGGAATCGGTAAAAGCCGGGCTTCAAAAATATTAAATGAGGCCGGTATCCACGAAGATAAAAAGGTTAACGAATGGACGGATCAAGAGCAAAATGCTATTCGTACATTAATTAATACGCAATTTAAAGTTGAAGGTGCGTTGCGTTCAGAGATTCAATTAAATATAAAACGTTTAACGGATATCAATAGCTTCAGGGGTATTCGTCACCGTTCATCATTGCCGGTTCGCGGTCAACGCACCAAAACCAATGCACGTACGCGTAAGGGCAAGCGTAAAACAATTGCTAACAAGAAAATGGCAACCAAATAATTTTTTTAAGAAACTATGGCTAAACAGCAAACCAGCGCAACAGCAGCAGCAAGTAAAACCAATACCCGCAAACGTACCGTTAAGGTTGAGTCTGCTGGTCAGGCGCATATTAATGCTACATTTAATAATATCATTATTTCCATGACGAATGCCACAGGTCAGGTTATATCATGGAGTAGTGCCGGTAAAATGGGTTTCCGGGGGTCTAAAAAAAATACACCTTACGCTGCCCAAATGGCAGCACAAGATTGCGCAAAAGTCGCATTTGATTACGGCTTGCGTAAAGTAAAAGTTTTTGTAAAGGGTCCTGGAGCTGGTCGAGAAAGCGCCATTCGTACTATTGCTTCGGCGGGTATTGAAGTTATGGAAATCCTTGATATTACACCCATGCCGCATAACGGATGCCGTCCACCTAAACGTAGAAGAGTATAATAAAAACGCCAGTCTGTTCATTCAGATTCGGAGTTGATTCAAAATGATTCAACTTAAATAATAACAAAAAACCAATTATTTAAAATGGCAAGATACACCGGTCCAAAAACCAAAATCGCAAGAAAATTCAGAGAACCAATTTTTGGTCCTGATAAGTCCCTGGATAAAAAAAATTATCCTCCCGGACAACATGGTCAATCTAAAAAGCGTTCCAAACAATCGGAATATGCAATTCAGCTTCAGGAAAAACAAAAAGCTAAGTATACCTATGGTATCTTAGAACGTCAGTTTGCCCGTATTTTTGATATGGCTACCCGTTCACATGGTATTACCGGTGAGGTATTACTGCAGTTAATTGAAAGTCGTCTCGACAATGTGGTATATCGTATGGGTATTGCACCTACACGTCGTGCGGCGCGCCAGTTGGTATCGCATGCACACATCAACGTAAATGGTAAAACCGTTAATATCCCCTCATTTATTTTAAAACCCGGGGATGTAGTTGCTGTACGTGAGCGCTCTCGTGCCATGGAAATGATCACTTCAAACGTTCTAGCTGCTGTAAACAAATATCCGTGGATGGATTTTGATAAAGCCAGTATGAGCGGTACGTATATGAACCGTCCCGAACGTTCGCAGATACCTGAAAATATCCGTGAACAGCTCATCGTGGAATTGTATTCTAAATAATCTTGGTATTAATTTTAAAAAAATAAACACATATGGCAATTTTAAACTTCGTAAAACCAGATAAAGTAGTAATGATTCACTCTTCAGACCGGAGTGGACAATTTGAGTTTCGTCCTTTGGAACCCGGATTCGGAACAACTATAGGAAACGCTCTACGTCGTATATTACTCTCTTCATTAGAAGGGTTTGCAATTACAAGTGTTCGTATTGAAGGCGTTGATCATGAGTTTTCAACCATAAAAGGGGTTGTTGAAGACGTAACGGAGATTGTTTTAAACCTAAAACAAGTGCGCTTCAAAAAACAACTTGATAACCATGAAGCAGAACGTGTTGTAATTAATTTTTCGGGTGCTGATAAATTTACCGCCGGTGATATTGGAAAATACATTAATGGTTTTCAAATTTTAAACCCTGAATTGGTAATTTTCAATTGCGAATCAAATGTTAAAATTAAAATTGAATTGCAGGTTGAAAAAGGTCGTGGCTACATTGCTGCTGAAGAAAATAAAACAAACAGTGCGCCTGCAGGAACCATTTTTACCGACTCCATTTACACCCCTGTAAAAAATGTAAAATATACCGTTGAAAATTTCCGTGTAGAACAAAAAACAGATTACGAGCGACTTATTTTTGATATTCAAACCGACGGTTCCATTCATCCTAAAGACGCTTTAAAAGAAGCAGCCAAAATATTAATTTACCATTTCATGCTGTTTTCAGATGAAAAAATTACACTTGACTCTGAAGAAAAACGTAATGATGAAGAGTTTGATGAGTCAAGCCTGCACATGCGTCAGTTATTAAAAACTAAATTGGTAGACATGGATCTTTCGGTTCGGGCTTTAAACTGCTTAAAAGCAGCGGATGTTGAAACCTTAGGAGAACTTGTGTCATTCAATAAAAACGATCTTTTAAAGTTTAGAAACTTCGGTAAAAAATCACTTACAGAGCTCGAAGATTTAGTACAGTCCAAAAATCTTCAGTTTGGCATGAATGTAGCAAAATATAAACTGGATAAGGATTAATTTATAATATCATGAGACACGGAGATAAAGTAAATAATTTAGGTAGAACTGCTTCGCATCGAAAAGCATTGATGATGAACCTGGCCTGCGCATTAATTGAAAACAAGCGTATTTTTACAACCCTGGCTAAAGCAAAAGCATTACGTACTTATGTTGAGCCTATCATTACACGCTCAAAATCCGATAGTACACACAGCCGTCGTATGGTATTTAGTTATTTAAAAAGTAAAGATGCCGTAAGTGCGTTATTTAAAGATATAGCTGGTAAAGTTGCCGAGCGTCAAGGCGGATATACCCGAATTATTAAAACCGGTAACCGTAAAGGCGATGCTGCTGAAATGGCCATGATTGAGCTTGTTGACTTTAATGAAATTTACCAGCCTAAAAAAGGTTCTGCAGCCACAAAAGCTAAAACCACACGTCGCGGTCGTGCAAAGAAGTCTGTAAAACCGGTTGATTCAACACCAACGGCATCGGATGTAAACGAGGCACCAAAAGCCGACTAAATGTTATATTTTTTTTAAAAAGGCCGTGCATTTTTGTACGGCTTTTTTAATTATGTATTTTTATATTATGAAACACATTATAGCCACTGCTCGTATAATATTTATTTATGCCTTGTGTTATGCATGCAGTCCTTCAACTTCAACGCAATCTGAATCGTTAAACGACACTACTGCTGTATCTACTGAAAATTCTCGAGAAACAGATGTTCAGGATACAACTAAATTTAAGTTTGATTTTGCAATTGCAAACATTCCGTCTCCTGCTCAGGTATTGATGCAAATGCACTCAAAAAATACAATATCTAATGATCTGTTACTAAAGACAGACCTGGTTGAAAAGTTTAATAATGAATTTGTTAAATCCTTGGCCATGGGGGTTTATAACATTGATTTTGCCTATTCTATTCAAACCAATCAATCGCAAAATGTTTTAAATTACATGAAAGCCATAGCAGCTATGAGTATGAATTTGGGATTAAAAAATGCTTTAGATCAAATTTTAGGTCAGCGTGTTGAGCAAAATCTAAGTCAAAAAGATAGTTTGTTTTCAATTTTAGATGATGTTTTTTATAAAAGCGATGCTTTTTTAAAAACAAATAAACGTATGAAAGTAGCCTCTTTAATTTTTACTGGTAGTTGGATTGAGACCTTGTATTTAAATGGAATTGGAGGTCAGCAGGCAAATGATGAAGCATCTAAACTTTATGCCAAAACATTATTATGGCAGCAACGATTTCATTTAGAAAACTTAATTCGCCTATTAAATGACTTTAAATCAGATCCTCAGGTTGCAGCCCTATGTACAGACTTAAATTCCATTTTAGTGCAAATTCAGGCCGAAAAGCAAGCTGAAAACATACAGGATAAGCGTTTTGCCGAATTAATACAAGCCATATCTAATGTAAGAGCAAAATTATTTAAAGTGTAAAGCCTGCACCTATACAAAACAAGGCAGTATCGTATTTAACGGGATCTTCAGGATTAAGGGTTTTTAAAAAGGCGGTAATTTGTTTTACATGTTTCCAATGCGCTTGTTTTGAATTGATAATTTTAAGTTTATAGGCGGCCCTGCAAACATGAACATCCAGTGGAATCATTAAATTGCTGCAGGATACACCGGTCCACAATCCTAGATCGGTACCTCCTGCAGATGAACGAACCATCCATTTTAAAAATAAACACAATCGTTTAGCGGCTGCATTTTTATCTATATTACTAATGTGTTTTTCCAATCGCGGATGTTTGTTTTCATGTAAAAATTCAAGTCTAAAAGCGCGTATTTGGTTTTCAAAATCAAGCGTTGAATCCTTACAAAAGGCTTTTTCAATACTGCCATGGCGTAACAGTAATTTTTGCAACTGAATAAAAGTATGATGCGCATCATTTACATTAAATGTGCGGTAGTAAAAGTTTTTTAAATGCTTTTGGTCTTTAATTTTATAATTAAGTACAAATTCGTAAGGGCAATGCCCCATCATGCCCATCCATGTTTTTGCAGTTGCGATTATGTTTTGCCGCTGCCCCCAACATATTAAAGCTGTTAAAAATGCACTAATTTCAGCATCGGCCGTTGATTTACAGAGCATTGGAATTTGAACAGGATCAGAAGCTGCAAATGCGCGGTTGCCATATTTTGTATCGTATGCATCTAAAATGGACTTTAGTTTTTTAATTTTCATAAATAAATTGTATTTTAGGATATATAGCTTATGCCGGGTCTTAAAATTAAAGAATGGAACACTGCAGATCAGCCCCGTGAAAAATTAATTCGCTTTGGAGCGGGGCATTTAACAGATGCAGAACTATTGGCCATATTAATCAGCTCAGGAAGAGCAGGTGAATCGGCATTGGATATAGCTAAAAAAATAGTATCAAGTAAGCACTACAACACCATTTCAACCTGGCATAGCGCTAACTTTAAAGCATTTAACGGTATTGGAAATGCGCGGGCTTTAACATTACTGGCTGCAATTGAATGGAGTCGCAGAATACATCGCAATCGAGTACCTAAAACCCAAATTAAGTCAAGCTATGATGCCTATGAAGTGTTTCGGCAGGTGTTATCAAATCCGGTACAGGAAGAGGCCTGGATGCTCTGTTTAGACCGCTCAAACAGTATTGTGGCACAACGTTTTATAAGCAGGGGAGGTGTTTCAGCAACCATATTGGATATTCGTTTAATTTGCCGTTTTGCGCTTGAAACGTCCTCATCCGGGGTAGTAATTGCGCACAATCATCCTTCAGGGCAATTACAGCCGAGTGCTTCAGATATACAGGTTACTCAAAAAATTTGTACGGCCTTAGGCTATATTGATATTAAACTTTTAGACCATCTTATTTTAACAGAAGATAAGTACCTTAGCTTTGCCGATAAAGGCCTTATTACATTTTAAGCATGATAAAATTACTTACGGTTATTGGTGCCCGTCCCCAAATTATAAAAGCAGCAGCTTTAAGCCGTGCGGTTCGCAAACATGCGCATCAAGTAACAGAGGCATTGCTGCATACGGGTCAGCATTATGATGCCAATATGAGCCAGGTTTTTTTTGATGAATTGCAAATACCGGCACCTACATTTCAATTGCAAACCGGTGGTGGTAGCCACGGGGAGCAAACCGCTCAAATGATTCAGGGTATTGAACGGGTTTTAAACGAATATAACCCACATGCTGTTGTGGTATATGGAGATACAAATTCTACACTGGCAGCGGCCATTGCAGCTTCCAAATTACATATTACCCTAATTCATATTGAGGCCGGATTACGTTCGTTTAATAAAACCATGCCCGAGGAAGTTAATCGTATTTTATGCGATCATGTGAGTACATTTATGTATGTACCCACGCATCAGGGTATAGATAACTTGGCGCGTGAAGGCTTTAATATTGATTATACAGGCATGCCCAGTCCAGACAAGCCGCGTATTCGGCACACGGGTGATGTGATGTATGATAATTCAATGTATTTTGCAAAGCTAGCGCAAGCGCAATCTACCATATTAGTGCGCTTACAGCTTAAGCAAAACGCTTTTGTTTTAGCAACACTGCATCGAAATCAAAATACAGATTCAGCAGAACGATTAAGTTCAATTTTTAAAATGCTTTTGCATTTAGTGGAACGTAATGGTCAGCACGTAGTTTTACCGCTTCATCCCCGAACCCGTAAAATGATGCCACAGCTTTTAGATGCCGATCTGCAACATAAAATTGAATCTACAACTTCACTTATTATAATAGATCCGGTTTCATATTTGGATATGATACAATTAGAGCAGCATTGTAATTTAATTTGTACCGATAGTGGGGGCGTTCAAAAAGAGGCCTATTTTTTTAAAAAACCTTGTATAATTTTCCGACCTCAAACCGAATGGGTTGAGCTTATTGAACTTAAAAAAGCATTTATCGTAGATGCAGATTTTAAGCGCTTTTGTGAGGTCTGTGCAGAACTTTCAGAGGACTCAAATCAGCACTGGCCTCAATTATATGGAAACGGACAAGCTGCTGAATACATACTTCAAGATTTTTTATCTGTCGTAGCATGAACAGCCATTTACCCATTGATGTTGCAATCCGTAATGCATTGGTAAGCTATCCCAATTTTCCAAAACCCGGCATTGTTTTTAAAGATATAAGTCCGGTATTTTCAAATCCCGAATTGGTTAAACGTATGGTAAGCCAAATTATAAAAACCTGGAAGACACCTCCCGATGTGGTTTTAGGAATTGAAAGCAGAGGCTTTTTACTGGGTTCTGTAATGGCTTACGAATGGAACAGGCCATTTATAATGGCGCGTAAAAAAGGTAAACTACCGGGGCCTGTATGGCAGCAATCTTACAATCTAGAATATAATACATCCGTATTAGAACTACAGCAAAACGCACTTAAACAAAATCAAAATGTACTTATTACAGACGATGTTTTGGCTACAGGCGGTACAGCCTCAGCGGCAGCCCAATTAGTACTAAAATCGGGTGCGCGTATAATGGGGTTTCAATTTTTGTTAACACTTGAAAACCTTAAGGGTTCAGAATTGTTACGTACTTTTAAGGCTCCTTATTTTGAACTAACACGTCTCTAAAATGAACTTTATTAAAACCGAACAACAACTCATGATTTCTGACATGGTTCAGAAATTTGCAAAAGAACATTTGTACCCGTACATAATGGAATGGGATGAGCAGCAGATTTTTCCTAAATCAACACTTCAGCAACTCGGCTCCCTGGGTTTAATGGGAATTTTAGTGCCAGAAATGTATGGAGGTTCGGGTTTACAGTATGCGGATTATGTAACGGCATTAACTGAAATTGGCTCTGTTTGCGGTTCTGTAGGATTATCTGTAGCTGCGCATAACAGTTTGTGTACAGGTCATATATTACAATTTGGAAACGACGCCCAAAAAAAAACCTATCTGCCTAAATTAGCCAGTGGCTCATGGATTGGTGCTTGGGGATTAACTGAAGCCAATACCGGAAGCGATGCCATGCGAATGCAATGCACTGCAGTTAAAGAGGGGGCATATTGGATAATAAATGGCACAAAAAACTGGATTACCCACGGCATCAGCGCAGAGGTAGCTGTAGTTTTGGTACGCACAGGTGATCTACTGGATAGTCACGGCATAACGGCATTTATTATAGAGCGTGACACGCCAGGCTTTAAAGGAGGAAAAAAAGAAAATAAATTAGGAATGCGCTGCAGTGAAACGGCCGAATTGATTTTTGATAATTGTAAAGTACACGAATCACAAATTTTAGGAAACGTTGGAGAAGGCTTTGTACAGGCCATGAAAATTTTAGATGGTGGGCGAATCAGTATTGCGGCTTTGAGTTTAGGAATTGCCAAAGGCGCCATGGATGCCAGTTTAAAATATGCTAAAGAGCGACAGCAATTTGGTAAACCTATATCTCATTTTCAGGCTATAGCGTTTAAATTGGCAGATATGGCAACTGAATTTGAGGCGGCGCAATTACTCACCTTTCAGGCTGCAGCTTTAAAAGATAAAGGTCAAAAAGTTACACGCGAAAGCGCATTTGCAAAATATTATGCCAGTGAAGTGGCAGTTAAAATAAGTACTGAGGCTGTTCAAATTTTTGGCGGTTACGGTTATACTAAAGATTTTCCGGTTGAAAAATTTTACCGTGACAGTAAGTTATGCACTATTGGTGAAGGCACCAGTGAAATACAAAAATTAGTAATTGCCCGAGAATTATTAAAATAATTATGACGCAGTCGCGACAGGCACTTAGCGTTTATCCAAAAGAAGCCATTCAATTTTTAACCCGCCATATCATGCGCGATTCGGCTGGTTTTAATTGGCTTATAGAACATGAATATACAGAGCTGATTGCGCTTTTTGATGCCGTTCGAGATGACCGCAGAGCCTTTGCGATGCTCATGGATAAAAAGTTTTTTATTTTAGCGGCATTTGTAAATGCAATTTGGGACGATGAAAAAGCTTTAAAGTTTTTAATGGATATGAAAGCATTTGAGTGGGCTGCATGTGCAAATCGTATAAACGGTGATGTATCGGCCGAAGCATTTTTAAAGCGTATTAATCGTGATGACTATATATTGTTAGCGCATGCCATTCAAAGCCGTATTCACGAAGATGGTGATCGAAATGTTAGCCCGATAGGGGTTTTTAAAAATATATTTAATTTTAAAAAAATGTTTGGTAAAGACTAAAATGAGAGAATTAGAAGTCATTCCGCATCCCACTATGCGCATTAGTATTTTGCAATTTAATTCCCGTTTTCAAGTGCGCTTTGAAGCCGGCCCTATGGAACAGATTTATAAATTTGATACAGCACTTTATAAAGACCTAAATGCTGTTAAGTCGGCTTTAAATGATGCGTTTATTGATCATGTGCGGGGTGTGTTTAATTCAATGTACACGCTATATTCCATACCCTAATTACACGACCATAGTTATTTGTTTAAAGCAACTTTATTTTTTGGAAGTAAACAAGGTTTACGTATTAAGGGGTAAACAGAGCAACTAAGTTTTAACTTAAACGAAAACCTGCAAATTCAAGATTTAATTTTCAGATCTAATTCGTTAAGCTGTTCAGCGCTAATTATAGAGGGCGCTTCAATCATTAAATCACGTCCCGAATTATTTTTTGGAAATGCTATTACATCGCGTATACTTTCCGATCCGCTAAATAGTGCACAAAGCCGATCAAGGCCAAAAGCGATGCCTCCATGGGGAGGTGCTCCATAGGTAAATGCATGCATTAAAAATCCAAACTGTTGTTCGGCAACTTCAGCACTAAAACCAAGTGTTTCAAACATTTGTTTTTGAAGCGCTGCATCATGTATGCGTATGCTGCCACCACCAATTTCCACACCATTTATAACCAAATCATAGGCGTTTGCGCGCACGTCACCAGGATTAGTTTTTAATAATGGAATATCCTCGCTTTTAGGAGATGTAAAAGGATGGTGCTTGGCATGCCAGCGTCCACGATACGATTCCGGTAAATTGGGATCACCAGAATTCCATTCTAAAAGTGGAAAATCCGTAACCCATAAACATGAAAACGTAGAATTGCTTCGCAAACCCATTCGGGTGCCCATTTCTAAACGTAATTCACTTAGCGCTTTTTGGGTTTGCTCTTTTGGACCTGCCAATATTAAAATTAAATCACCGGCTTGCGCTTTCATAAATGTGGCAACATTTTGCCAGTCGGATGAATTATAAAACTTGTCTACACTTGACTTAAAGCTAGCATCTTCCAGTATTCGGCAATACGCTAAACCCTGGGCGCCAATTTGAGGGCGCTTTACCCAATCGTTTAATTCATCAAGTTGTTTACGGGTAAAAGCTGCGGCACCAGAAACACAAATCGCTGAAACATACTCAGATGTGTCAAAAATAGAAAACCCTTTACCACACAAATACGGTTTAAGATCGTGAATAAGCATATCAAATCGCATATCGGGCTTGTCGTTACCATACAAGGACATTGCTTTTGCATAATCCATTCGAATAAATGGCTCAAGTTGTATTTGCTTTATTGTAAAAAATAAATGCTGTACCAAACTTTCAAATGTTGTGATGATATCGTCCTGGGTTACAAAACTCATTTCACAGTCTATTTGAGTAAATTCAGGTTGACGGTCCGCTCTTAAATCTTCGTCTCGAAAACATTTTACAATTTGAAAGTATTTGTCAAATCCACTAACCATTAAAAGTTGTTTAAAGGTTTGTGGACTTTGAGGGAGTGCATAAAATTGTCCGCTGTGCATGCGGCTGGGAACTACAAAATCGCGTGCCCCCTCTGGAGTAGATTTTATTAAAACGGGTGTTTCAATTTCAAGAAATCCCAGTTGGTTCATAAAATTTCGTACTGCAATCGTTATGCGGTGTCGAAGTTCAATTTTTTGTCGTAATGGGTTTCGGCGTAAATCCAAATACCTGTATTGCATGCGTAATTCTTCTCCGCCATCGGTATCGTCTTCTATGGTAAACGGCGGGGTTTGTGCAGCATTAATAAGTTCAAAAGCTCGAACTTGTAATTCAATTTGCCCGGTAACTAATTGCGTATTATGACGTTCACGTTCAATAACCAAGCCTTCGGCACAAATTACAGATTCGCGGGTTAATTCTGAAGCCGCCTTGCACAAACTGGAATTTAAGGCTTCATTAAACGCAAGCTGTGTAATGCCATAGCGATCCCGTAAATCTATAAACACCATACCGCCCAAGCGACGTACGCGCTGAACCCAGCCGCAAAGTTTTACAGTATTTCCGATATGTTCAGTATTTAAGGCGCCGCAAGTATGTGTTCTGTACATAGTGTAAAATTACATGTTTTAATGGGCATTAGGCATCCAATGGGGAGCCATAGATTTAATTTTTTTTAAAAGGTTTTGTTGATGTTGCAGATCCGATGCACTTCGGTTTTCAGAAATATGATTTTGAAACTTTGTATAGTCCTCTAATACCTCAAAAAGAAGTTGTTGGTCTTTATTATAAAATGTTGTTATAAATTTTTTCCAAATGTAATCTATGGCCTGTGAATTTGGATGTGCAAGATCGGCTTTATAAAAACGATAGTCCCTCAGGTCTTCCTGAATCCATTCAAAAGATGGAAAATAGTAAATGTCAGGATGTTTTTGAATAAGCATGTGCAATGCCACATGTAAAACACTTTTACTTAAAACATTTTCGTGTATGCCATCTCGTAAGTGTTTTACGGGAGAAATGGTAAAAATAATTTTAAGATCTGGATTTATATTTTTTAATAAGGTTAGTATACTAGAGCTGCTTAATACCAAATCGTGTACATCCGATAACTCTTTCCAAAAATCAGAGGCCGGTTGCTTATGACAATTAGCACATACAAAATCATGTTGCTTATGCTTGTATACCCAAGCGCTGCCCCACGTTATAAATAGTGCTTTAGATTTAAGTAATACCTTAAATTGTTTAGCTTGTTGTTGACGTAAGGTATTTTGTAATGCCTGGGGATCTGAAGCAGAAATTTGACCGTGTGTAAAAAAACTGCAATAGCGGTTGGTATCTCGTTTTACGAAGGACGTAACAGGCACTTCAATTTGAGTTAAAACGGAACGTAAAATTTGATTAATGGCCAGGGGATGGTAAATATTACCAAACATATTTGAAAAAACAGGAAGGTTATATGCATTAAGCCGTTCGTATAAATGTTCGGAAAAGCATGACCCTTCAAATACAATGGTATCGTTACATTGCAACTCAAACGGCGCGGGTTTTGCCTTTAAGTCAAGATGAAATTTCATACGGGATGTTGTTTGTGCCAAGAGTCTAAAAAATCAAGCGCCTCTTGAACTTGATTTGGTATAATTCCGTCTAAAATAGCATCTTTCAAAGCATCTTTCATCAATCCAATGCGCTTACAGGGTTTTAAGTTATAGCGAAACATAATATCTTCTCCGCTAACTGGTGCTTGCCAGTTTCGAATACGGTCACGGGCCTCAAGCTCTATTAACTTTTGCCTAACAAGCGCAAAATTGGTTAAATACCGTTTAACCTTAAGCGGATTTTTAGTGGTAATGTCAGACTCACAAAGCAGCATTAAATCGTCTATAGCATCACCCGCTTCAAATAAAAGCCTTCTAACTGCACTGTCGGTAACTTCACTTTTTGCTAAAACAATTGGTCTTAAATGCAACTGAACCAGTTTTTGAACGTATTGCATTTTTTCATTTAAGGGAAGTTTTAAACGTTTAAAAATTTGAGGTACCATTCGGGCACCTTTATCTTCATGTCCGTGAAACGTAAAGCCATGTCCGGGTTCAAATCGTTTTGTTTTTGGTTTGGCAATATCGTGTAAGAGTGCAGCCCACAATAGCCATAACGAATTTGTTTTTTGAGATAAGTTATCAAGAACTTCAAGTGTATGGTAAAAATTATCCTTGTGTGATTTTCCATTTATGGTTTCGGTGCCTTTTAATGCATGTAATTCAGGAAAAATAATTTTTAGTAAAGTAGTTTCATCAAGTAGCGTAAAACCTCTGGAAGGAAAAGGGGGCGGTTATAATTTTATGCAACTCCTCATGTATGCGCTCCATGGAAATAATTTCTATACGTCCTGCCTGCTGTTCAATAGATTTTAGGGTTTCATCTTGTATGGTAAATTGAAGTTGCGTTGCAAATCTAATGGCGCGTAACATACGCAAAGGATCATCCGAAAACGTAATATTCGGATCGCAAGGCGTTTTTAAAATACCTGCATTTAAATCATGTAATCCTGAAAATAAATCAATTAATTGTCCATATGTTGGTCCGTTAACAGATACGGCCAGTGCATTTACGGTAAAATCTCTACGGCTTAAATCATCAAAAAGCGAACCGTTTTCTACTATTGGTTTTCGTGAATTACGTGTATAACTTTCTTTACGGGCTCCAACAAATTCAAGCTCATAACCATTCCAAATAATTTGAGCCGTTCCAAAATTTTTAAAAACACATAATTTAGATTCGGGTACTTTTTGATGCACAGTTTCAGCTAACTGTATGCCCGACCCCAAGGTTACAAAATCTATATCCTTGCTTGTACGATGTAATAAAAAATCGCGAACATAACCACCCACTACATAGGTGTTTTGACGAAGTTGCTCTGCAGCCTCCTGTACTATTTTAAATACCGGTTCATTTAAAAACGGAAACATGTTTTAAATAGATTTTCTGCGATTTAATTCTTGTATAATTAATTTTAGTTCACGACCGGTTTGCCCTTTTACACTGGTGTTTTCTTGTGCCCTGCGTATTAGATACGGCAGCACATCAGCTACCGGACCATAGGGCAAATACTTTGCCACATTATAACCTAAATGTGCCAAATTAAAGCTGATATGATCAGACATTCCAAATAACTGAGAAAACCAAATATGTGGATGATTGGGCTGTAAACCTTTTTGCTGAATGGCTTTTGCTAAAAGTAAACTGCTTTCTTCATTATGAGTTCCCGCACAGAACGCTATGTTATTAATGTGGTTTAAACAAAAATGCAATGCTGCATTATAATCCGCATCCGTTTTGGCTTTGGTGTCTTGGATGGGATCAGGATAGCCCTTCGATGTGGCCCGTGCTCGTTCTTTTTCCATATAGGCACCCCGAACAAGTTTAGCGCCAATTTTAAATGATTTTTGGCATGCCTGCTGATAATGTGTTTGCAATACTTCTAAGCGGTCATGCCGGTACATTTGATATGTATTGTAAATCCATACTTGATCACGGTTTAAACGTTCCATGTGTTCTAACGCAATTGTATCTATGGCATTCTGAATCCAGCTTTCTTCGGCGTCTATAAATAGTTTTTGTTGTTTTTCATATGCTAAATTACAAATCGCTGTTACACGATTACGAGCTCTTTCCCACGCCTGACGTGCCTCTGTATTAAGTTCGTCCGAATGGCTCACGGCTTCGAGCAACTCCATAGACGCCACACCTGTTACTTTAAATACACTAAACGGAATGGCATCATTTTCAGATGCGTTTTCAATACTCGCCATTATTTCAGCTGCAGTTGCGTTAAAAACGTCCTCTTCGGCTTTGCCCTCCACACTGTAATCTAATATAGAACCTATTCCAAATTCATTTAAATGATTTACGGTTTCTGCACATGCCTTTATGTGTTCTCCACCAACAAATTGTTTAAAAATGGTTTTTTTAATTATCGATTTAAAACCAAGTTTAAGTGCCAGCGGGCTAATCCACGAACCTAACTTTACCAGTTTAGGAAATGCTAATAATTTAAATAAAAGGTACGATTGCCGTAAATCAGAATCTGTTTTAGACGCAAACGCAATTTGAGTATTTTCAAAGTTGGGTAAATTAGTATCCATACAGTGTTTTTAAATCCAAAAATTGAATATTACCGTAAGGTTTTAGCACAGCACTATTCAAATTTTCTTTTTTTCCAATAATTAAAATGCTACGTTGAGGTTGTTTAATTTCTGTTTTATGAAACGAATGCAAGTCCTTAAATGTTAATGAAGGCACTGATTTATAAATAGTTTCTCTAACATCAACAGTATGGTCTAACGCTTGAGCCTGAATTATTTTAAAAAAAACTTCACTGTTATTAATACGCTGCGTTTGAATCTCTTGCATTACTGAAGATTTAGCATTTTCAAAACTACTTTGTGAATAGGGTAGGCTGTCTAATAAGGCTACCATTCCTTTTAAGGCATCTTCAAGCTTGTCGGCTTGTGAACCGATATAGGCGACATTGATAAAATTTCGGTCTGATCGCGTAGGGCTCATATAACGAGCATAAGTTGAATAGGCTAGGGCTTTAGATTCACGTAATTCTTGAAAAACAATACTGCTCATACCACCACCAAAATAGGCATTAAACAAATTTACCTGTGGTAATAAATGTATATTGTAAGGAGCTCCTTTACTTATAAAAAGCACTTCAGTTTGCGTCATGTCAAATTCTGCAGCAAAAACTCCAGATTTAATAGTTGATTGCGTCCAGGGTTTAAACGGTGGACATGGTTTTTTTGCTGTTTTTAGAGGGTAGCAAGCATGCATAACCCGGGCTAAAGAATCTAATTGTAAAGGGCCGTAAAACAACACTTGGGCTTCATATTTTAGTAAAGAAGCAATTAAAGCTTCAAGTTGTTGTGGTTGTATGTTTTTTAAAGCATCATTAGACAACTGATGTGTAAAGGGATTATCTGCGCCGTATAGCACATAATTCATTAATGCACGATTTAAGAGTATTCGCTTATCAAGTTTTGCATCGGCTCGGTTTTTTAAAATATCCTCAATAAGATTTTTTAATTTTTGGGGATTAATTTTGGGATGTTGCAGCATTTCAATCAAAATTTCAAATGCAGGAATAAACCCGTCCTTTAATCCCGAAAGGTTGATCCAAGTTTGTTCGGCATCATTAAACACATTTATGGTACACCCTAAACGGTAAAGCTCTTCTTTTATAGCCTGAGGACTTTGTTTTGAAGTGCCTAAAAACGGAATGTACTGTATGGCAACAGGTAACATGGTGTTTTGTTGGCTTCCCATTTTTAATCGTATATAACATTCAAAAAGTTCATTATCATTATTTTTTTGATACATGTAAGATATGCCCGGAGCAAATGTTCCGGAGCTTACCGCTGTAGAAAAATTTATAAAACTGGGTTGGATTTCGGTTTCAGGCTTTTTGAGTTTAAGGTGTTTTACAAATTCGGATTCCGTATTACGGTTAACACCTACTGGAGTTATAGAAGGTTTTACAACACTTTTTACAGAGCTGTCGGTTCCGGTATGTTTATATACGCGTACCGCAAGCGAATCTTTTAAATATAAATTAGCAAAGCGCATAATATCCGACTTATTCAATTGTTCAAGGCGCTTGAGGTAGTTTACCTCATTTATCCATGGAACACCATTAATAAATGCATTTAAAACGCCATATGCACGGCTGCTATTTTGTTCTAAGTTTTTTGTGTTTTTAAGTTTTAAATCGGTTATAACAGCTTTTATTAGCCAATCTGGAAAGTCACCCTGTTGCAGTTTTTGAATTTGCGCTTGAATTATTTGTTCAAGTGCTTCTAAACTCTGATTTGATTTTGGGCTTGCGCTAATTCCAAAAAAACTATGTTCATTTAAATTAAAATTAACAACATTACTTGATAAGGCCCTTTGCGCCTGATTAATATTAAGGTCCAGTAATCCTGCGGTGCCGTTATGTAATATCAAACTGCTTAATAAGGCACAGTCGGCTTCCGGGGTTCCGGCAGCTGGATAGCGAAATCCTAAGAGGAGAGATTCCGGATTAGGACCATAAAGGTGTATCGGTTGAGCTATGGGTTTAAATACGGAAGTTGAAATCCGTTTCGGCAATGCTTTGGGTTTCATATACCCAAAAGCAGATTCTATTTCTCGAATAATTTCATCCGGATTAAAATCACCACATAAGATGAGTGCCATATTATTTGGCACATAATAGGTTGTGTAAAATTCACGTATGGCTTTTAAGGATGGATTTTTAAGATGCGCTATAGTTCCAATTGTGGTTTGAGTACCATACGTATGATCCGGAAATAAGCCATTAAACATGGCATCCCATACTTTATCATCATCATTATCAAGACTTCTGTTTTTTTCTTCATAAACAGCTTCCAGTTCGGTATGAAAAAGTCTAAATACGGGGTCTTTAAAACGCTCTGCCTCTATGTGCAACCATGTTTTTATTTGGTTGCTGGGAATGTCATTAACATAAACCGTTTGATCAAACCATGTAAATGCGTTTGTGCCTTCTGCGCCCAAATGACTCATTAATTTATCATATTCATTAGCAATGGCATAGGTTGACGCTAACTGACTTACACTATCGATGTTATGGTAAAGCATGGCACGCTTAGTGCTGTCTTGCGTTGATTTGTAGATTTCAAAAAGATTTTCAATAACTTGAAGCTGAGCCGATTCTTTTTTATAGTCTAAACTACCGAATTGCGCTGTTCCTTTAAAAAGCATATGTTCTAGGTAATGCGCAAGACCTGTGTTATCCGGTGGATCGTTTTTACTACCGGCCCTAACTGCAATATAAGTTTGTATGCGAGGTGTTTTTTTGTTTACAGATAAAAAAATTTGTAATCCGTTGCTTAGTGTATATTGCCTGAGGCCCATTGGATCGCCCTTGATGATTACTGCACGGGAGGCAATACTTGTATCGATGGCCGGCGGCATATGGCCCTTATATTTACCTGGCTTTTGTGCACTAAGCGTAAATAATAAAAGGCTTGAAAAAAGAAAAATTAATTTCATAGTTAATAATCAATATCCAAATCAAAATGTTGCTTTAAGTTTAAAATAGCGGGATTTTTTTTACTCATTTCATTTAAAATATCGGTGGGTCTAAACGCTTTTGGGCTTTCAAGTTGTTTAGATATTTTAGCTAGAAGTTGCAAAGGTTTATGCTGTAAAGCAATACGCATTTGATCTAATAAGTCTTGTTTTATGGTATTAAATTGTTCAAGCTGAGTTTCATTCATTAAGGTAAGTGTGCATACTGAATGTTCACATGCTACTCCTGCATTTTTAAACATAATGGATTTTTGAAATTGACCTTTGGTTTGTAAAAGTTCAGCCTGTTTATTTAAAAATTGTTGTATTCGATCAATAGTTAGTGGCAGATCTGCCAATTCTGTATCTTCAGCTTGTGTCTCTGAGGTTTTATGTGTTTTATGTTGCGCGGCATGAATACTAAATCCAGATTTAATTTTTAAATGATGAGTAGCCGGTTTTACGTTTTCCGAATGGTTTTTTAAAGCGGCTGAGCTTGTAGGTGTAGTAGTAACTGGCGCTTCAGTAACGTAATTTTGCTTTATTTCAGAAATAACCTGTGTTTTATGTACAGTTGCATCAGGCTGTAAAATTTCTGTTTTAATTGGATTTTGAGGTGTATCTTCAGTTTTACCTGAATGTAAGTATTCGGTATTATCTGTTAAGGGCTTTTTTTTTTCGTCAGTTTCGGGTACCGTGAGGTAACTCATTTGAAGTAAAACCCACTCAATGAGCAAACGTTGGTTTTTTGATGTTTTATATTGCCCATCAACTTTTTGAACCAACGTAATTAACTTTACAAGTAATACCTCACTAAATAAGTGCGACTGTTGTTTATATAAGTCTTTAAAAGCCGAACTGGTTTCAAGTAATTCGGCAGCAGCTGGAAATTTACACAGTAAAATATTTCTAAAATGCTGTCCTAATCCTATAATAAATTGGTGGGGATCAAATCCTTGATTTAAAATGGTATTTAAAATAATAAGACCGGTGTCGCGCGTGCCCTGTATTAAAGATTCGGAAAGCTTAAAATAAATACTGGCATCTAAAACATGTAAATGTTCTATAACAGCCTTATAATTTAAATGACCATCCGTGGAAGCAACCATTTGGTCAAAAATGGAACACGCATCGCGCAATCCGCCTTCTGCTTTTTCAGCAATAACGCTGAGGGCCTCCGCTTCAAATGTTACGTTTTCTGAATTGGCTAAAAATGCCAAATGGTTACTTATATCCTCCTGTTTTATACGGTTAAATGTATAAACCTGACAGCGTGATAATATAGTAGGAATAATTTTATGTTTTTCTGTTGTAGCTAAAATAAATTTGGCATGCGCAGGCGGTTCCTCCAAGGTTTTTAAAAAGGCATTAAAAGCTGCTGTACTGAGCATGTGCACCTCGTCAATTATATACACTTTAAAACTTCCCATTTGAGGCGCAAAACGCACCTGATCAACCAGCTGCCGTATGTCGTCTACGGAGTTATTACTTGCGGCGTCTAATTCATAAATATTTAACGAACTAGCCTCGTTAAATGCAATGCATGAGGTACATTGGTTGCACGCTTCACCGTTTATATGCGATTCGCAATTTATTGTTTTAGCAAAAATTCTTGCACAGGTTGTTTTACCAACGCCCCGAGGTCCACAAAATAAATAAGCCTGAGCAAGTTGCGTATGAATAATCGCATTTTTAAGGGTTCCCGTAATATGCGATTGACCAACTACGGTTTCAAATGTTTGTGGGCGGTATTTACGCGCAGAAACCAGAAATGAATCCATGTAACTAAGTTACGGTATTTACGGCTGTATCAATAATTGGAATTCAATAAAATATGGTAAATACCATGAAATTGTTGAAAATTTCAAGCACAAAACCTATCTTTCGTACTTGGCAGTGCGGTATTTTGTTTTATTAGTAATTACAGCTTGTGTATTGTGTTCTAATGCACAGCGATGGCAATACGGTTGTGTGGTTGAATCGGATGCTAAAAATCCCATACCATTTGCTTACATTATTTTAAAAAGTAATGGAAATGGTACTGTTTCCGACATGCAAGGGCAATTTTCGTTATTTATAAAACAAATACCCGATACGCTTGAAATTCGTTATTTGGGCAAGGCAATTAAAACGCTTGTAATTCAAGATACCACACCGGCATATGTAAAAATAGTTTTGCAGTATAATGCTTATCAATTAGCACCGGTTGTAATATCGGCCATTGCATTTAAACCGTATGAACGCAAGTATATGGATAAAGTTATACAGCAGACACAACAAAAATTCGTAAATGCCATACAAAGTCCAATTACAGCCTATATATGCAATACAGTAAGGAGGGCCGTCAACTACAAAAATTATCCAAACTATTTCAGCAGATTTATGAGCAAGAAATTATAGATACTAAATTAAATCCACGCATTTTAAAATCTCTTACAGCCGATTCAAGCTTGGATCATGAACATTTTTTAAGGTATTGCAGAATTTTCAATGCCGATTACATTTTAAATCACACAGAATTAGAATTGTATAACGATGTAATGAAGTGTTACAGGCAATGGATAGCTGAGCCTTTTCAGCGAATACGCGAGTAAAATAGTACTGGTATGCTCTATTGTTTTCCTTTTTTGTGGGTTTTTATTTACTTAAAAAATGTATGAAAGGGTAACAGCCTTATTTAGCTTACCGTATTCCAAATGCCCCAACTTTCTAGGGCCTGAAATTTTAACATGTCATAACCATTCAACACTTCTGCGCCTTGTTTTTGGGCATTTAATAAAAATAAGGTCGTTTCGGGATTGTAAATTAAATCCATTACAAAATGTGACGTACCTATTCCCTCATAAGGAATAGTGGGGCACTGTTCGTGTAAACGTCCCATGCCCAGAGGGCTTGTATTTATTATAAATTTAAAGTGTTCTATATGGGCTGTTTTTAATTCAGAATAATGTAAAATATTTTTTTGCGTAGGATTTCTACTAACCAAAGTAAAGGGCCAGTTTAAATTTTTTAAAGCATGTTGAATGGCTTTGGAAGCGCCGCCGGTTCCTAAAATTAGAGCAGGTTGGTGATGTGGACTTAAAAACGGACGAATGCTTTTTTGAAACCCTATATAATCGGTATTATAACCTTTAAGTTGTTTGTTTTGAATATGTATACAGTTTACAGCACCTATTTGTTGAGCAACACGATCTGTTTCATTTAAAAACGCAATAACTTGTTCTTTAAATGGATAGGTTACACTCAATCCAAGCAAATTCGGATAGGATTCAACTAAAGCACTAAGTTCAGAAACATCATCAATTTCAAAATTTATAAATGTTGCGTCTTTAATAGCATGCTTTGAAAAATAAGCGTCAAAAAACGATTTTGAAAACGAATGTTCTAAAGGCTTGCCAATTAAACCAAAATACCGCATCATCGTGTTTTAAATTTATTTTTTAAAGCCTGTAATGCTGAATTCATATCTGTTACTACCGGCTCCGTAATTTTAGTTTTTTTCTGGGATTGCTGCTTTTCATGTATGCCTTTTAGGGTTAATGCGATACGCTTTCGGGACAAATCAATTTCCAATATTTTTACGGTTAACGTATCTCCTACTTTTACAACACGCATGGCATCTTCAACATACTGATCTGATAATTGTGAAACGTGAATTAAGCCGTCCTGATGAACACCTATATCTACAAATGCGCCAAAACGTGTAACATTACTTACCACTCCTGGTAAAACCATACCGGGTTTTAAATCTTCTGGCTGATGAACATGTTCGTCAAATGCAAAAACTTCAAAGGGTTTCCGTGGATCGCGTCCCGGTTTTTCAAGTTCTTTAAGTATATCTATAAGTGTAGGCATACCCACAGATTCGGATATGTAATGTTGCAGATTAATTTTTTTTCGTAAAGCTGCAGATTGCATAAGCTCAGAAACTGTACATGCACTATCTTCAGCCATACGCGTTACAAGGGCATAGCGTTCAGGATGTACGCCGCTGCGATCTAATATTTGTTCACTGTGTTGTATGCGTAAAAATCCCGCACACTGTTCATAGGCTTTGTTTCCTAAACGTGGAATAGATTTTAACATGTCCCGGTTTTTAAAAGATCCATGAACATTACGATAACTAACAATGTGTTGTGCAAGCTGTGGTCCTATTCCTGATACATAAGCAAGAAGTGACGCAGATGCTGTATTTAATTCAACGCCAACAGCATTTACACAGCTTTCAACGACATCATCCAATGCTTTTTTTAATTTTTGTGCATCAACATCATGCTGGTATTGGCCAACGCCAATAGATTTGGGATCTATTTTTACCAATTCAGCAAGTGGATCGCAAAGGCGACGCCCAATGGAAACGGCTCCTCTTACGGTTAGGTCTTTATTTGGAAATTCATCACGTGCAATGTCAGATGCCGAGTAAACAGAAGCGCCTGCCTCGCTGACTACAATAACCGGAATGTGTTTTGGTAAGCCATCAATTTGTCGAATAAACTGCTCTGTTTCTCGTGAGGCTGTGCCGTTTCCAATGGCTATAGCTTCAATATCAAATTTAGAGGCTAATGCCAAAACCGTATACCCAGCATCTGTTTTTTTAAAAAAAGGTTCATGCGGAAAAATTACGGTATCTTCAAGCAATTGCCCCTCATTTCCTAATACTACAAGTTTACAGCCCGATTTAAATCCCGGATCTAATGCTAATACACGTTTTCCTCCCATGGGAGGTGCTAGTAACAAAGCTTTTAAATTTTCTGCAAATACTTTAATAGCCTGCGTATCGGCCTGTTGTTTGCTTAAAATTCGTATTTCAGTTTCAATGGCCGGTTGAAGCAACCGCTTGTAACCATCTTTAAGGGCGGGCTTAATGGCTTCACGGCACATGCTATTTTTATTTAAAATCAGCGCTTCCAGTTTTTCTACTGCAGCATCATGATCAATGTAAAAATCAAGTATTAAAACATTTTCGCTTTCACCCCTTCGCATAGCCAACATCCGATGACTGGGACAGGTATTTAAATTTTCGCTCCATTCAAAATAATCTTGAAATTTTGATCCTTGAGCTTCCATACCCCGAATGACGGAACTTTTAATTCGGCCTGTACGTTGATACAAACTTCGGATAAGGTTACGGTAATCGGCATGCTCTGCAATCCATTCTGCAATAATATCCTGTGCGCCTTTAAGTGCAGTATCAAAATCTAATGGGGTGTCATGGTTTGATTTAAAATGCAACCAGGCTGCTTGCAGGTTTACATGCTGTTCTAAAATTAAATCCGCAAAGGGCTGCAAGCCGATTTCGCGCGCGCGCATTGCACGTGTTTTTTTTTTGGGCTTGAAAGGGATGTATAAATCTTCTAAGCGGCTTAACTGATCCGCCTGTTCAATAGCTTGTAATAAATGAGGATCTGTTATGCCCATGTGTTGTAAAGACGTACGTATGGATTCGCGACGTTTTTCGAGTTGTTCTATATATGAATATTGTTCCTGAATGTGCCGAATTTGAACCTCGTCCATACTACCGGTAGCTTCTTTTCTATAACGTGCAATAAATGGAACAGTTGCCCCGTCTTTTAACAAATCAATAACAGCCCTGATATGCGTGGCTGAATCACTACTAAGTTTTGATAAACGCTCTATAATTAAATCTGAATCCATAAATAATCATTCACGAATATAAGTGCAGATTGAATTGTAAAATGTTTATTTTTAAACAATATTTCCTGCACAGTTTTGTTTATGAATAAATTATACATTTTTGGTTTTATTTTAGTTTGTAATACGGCTTTTGCTCAAAAACATTATGGTAAAAGCGGCGTAGATGTTTTACGCACCTATTCTCAAAATGTTTTAGGTAAAAATATCGGTTACTATGTTGAATTCACTAACGAAGCAAACCGTGAGGTAGATGCCATAGAATGGGAGGCTTATTTTTATAATAATTTTAAAGATTTAAAAGGTAAACGCAAAGGCAGCTGGAGTTCTGGAAATTTTATAAAACCTTTAAAACCTAAAGCCCTAACAAAAGATTTACAAGCATCTTGGGTAGATGGCGCCGAAAAAGTTTACATTAAAATTACAAGGGTGCATTTTGTAGACCATTAATTTTCTTTAAAAAAAACTGTACCAAAGTTAATTTAAGAAAAAATTATGACCCGTTAAATCAGCCTTTTAAAATTGAAAAACCGGATATTTAAAAATCTCTTTTTTTAGATTTTTTGCCTTTTTGCTTACGCGCCATTTTTTCAAAATTAACTTGCTGTTCGGCGTTTAAAAACGATTTCACTGTGGTCTTAAACATTTGATTATTATTTTCTATTTCACGCCTAAGCCGTTTGCGTTCATCGGGTGTTGTAGATCCTTTAAGTTGTATTTGTATGTTTTGGTTTGCTTGAAAGTGCGCCAATGCAGCTTTTTCCCATTGGTTAGTTTGTGTTTCATTTAATTGTAACTCAATTTGTGCATGTGCAGCCTGTTTACGGGCGCGTGTTTCGGGACTTATAGTAACCGTAGAGGTATTATTGTCGGGTGCATGTTTTTGAATTTGCGCAAAACCACATTGAAAACCCAGTATAAAAAAAGCAATTACAATTATTTGTTTCATGTTATAAATGTAAAATTAAAACACCTTCACAAACGCATGAATCCGCCGGCATTAACACTATTTAGGTTAAACCGTTATAAATTTTTAAAACATACAGTTTTTCGGAGTTCTGGGAAAAGGTATAACATCACGTATGTTTGCCATGCCTGTTACAAATTGCACCATTCGTTCAAAACCCAATCCAAAACCCGAGTGCGGGCATGAGCCAAATTTACGCGTATCTAAATACCAGTATAATTCCGTTTCCGAAATTGAAAGCTCTTTCATACGTGTTGAAAGTTGCTCGTAACGTTCTTCACGTTGCGATCCTCCAACCATTTCACCAATTCCCGGAAATAAAATATCCATCGCTGCAACTGTTTTTCCGTCATCGTTTTGGCGCATATAAAACGATTTTATGGCTTTGGGATAATTGTAAAGTATTACAGGTTTTTTAAAATGCTGTTCAACTAAGTACCGTTCGTGTTCACTCTGTAAATCAATTCCCCATTCGTTAACCGGAAACTGAAATTTTTTCTTTTTATGGGCCGCAGCAAATTTTAATATCTCAATAGCTTCGGTATAACTTACGCGTTCAAAAGCCTGCGTGGTACAAAATTCTAGTTTTTGGGTTAAACGCATTTCCGAACGCTCGTGTTGCGGCTTTTGTTTTTCTTCATCTAAAAGTCGTTGTTCAAGAAAGGCAAGTTCTTCGGGATGCTGTTCAAGAATGTAGCGAATCAGATAAACCAATAGGGACTCAGCCAACTGCATGTTATCATGTAAATCATAAAATGCCATTTCGGGTTCAATCATCCAAAATTCAGCTAAATGCCGAGCCGTATTGCTATTTTCAGCTCTAAAGGTTGGACCAAAAGTGTACACATTACCAAGTCCCATGGCCCCTAATTCGGCTTCGAGTTGACCCGAAACAGTTAAATTCACGGCACGTCCAAAAAAATCGGTACTGAAATCGTTTTTTTCTAAAGAACCCGGTGCCTGCTGTGTTGTAACCCTAAACATTTCGCCTGCACCCTCAGCATCGCTGGCTGTAATAATAGGACTCTGAAAATAGTAAAAGCCCCGTTCGTTAAAAAATTTATGTATGGCAAATGCCAAACTATGCCGAATACGAAATACAGCACCAAATGTATTTGTTCGGGGTCTTAAATGTGCAATGTCACGTAAAAATTCAAGACTGTGTTTTTTAGGCTGTAAGGGGTATAATTCCGGATCGGCAGTGCCTAAAACTTCAAATGCGGATACGTGTAATTCAACCCGTTGTCCTTTTCCCATGGATGTAACCAATTTACCATGTGCTTGTAGAGCTGAACCAGTTGTTATACGTTTTAAAAGTCCGGCATCGTGCTGATCAAAATCAATAACAAGTTGTAAGTTCTGCTGGCAGGAGCCGTCATTTAATTCTATAAACCGGTTACTTCTAAATGCACGTACCCAGCCTTGAACAGTGTAAACCGTTTCATCTCCAGGGTATTCTAACAAAGCTTTAATACGGGGCGTTATCATAGGATATAAAGGTACTAAGAATTCATTTTATGTTTTTATCTGCATAACCAATATCTTCTAACCAAGGACCCTGTTTTGCAGCATTTACGGCTAGTGCATCACAGCGGTTATTTTCAAGGTTAGCGGCATGACCTTTTACCCAAATAAAAGTATGTTTTTCAGGTTTGTATAAATTTAAAAGGATTTCCCATAAATCGGCATTGGCTTTACCTTTGTATGCCTTAGTTTTCCAGCTTAAAGCCCAGTTTTTATTAATGGCTTCTACAACATAACGACTATCCGAATAAATACAAACGTTTAATGCAGGATTTGTGATGGCCTGCAAAGCTGAAATAACAGCTCTTAATTCCATGCGGTTATTAGTTGTAAAGCGGTACCCACAGGAGAGTTCTTTGCGCATGTTTTTATATTTTAAAACAATTCCGGTACCCCCCGGCCCGGGATTTCCGCTAGCTGCACCATCCGTATACACTTCAATGGCATGCTCTATACTCATATTTCAAATCTAAGCAATTACCTTTTGCAGTTCGTCAATTCTCACTATCTTCGGGCAAAAAAATATGGCAGTATTGGTTAATAAATCATCAAAAATTATTGTACAAGGATTTACCGGTGGCGAGGGTACGTTTCACGCAACGCAAATGATAGCATACGGTTCAAATGTTGTAGGGGGTGTTACGCCCGGAAAAGGCGGTACGCTACACCTAAATAAACCGGTTTTTAATTCTGTAGCGGATGCTGTTAAACAAACCAAGGCAAACGTTTCCATTATTTTTGTTCCCGCCGCATTTGCTGCCGATGCCATTATGGAAGCGGCTGATGCCGGCATTGAAGTAATTGTTTGCATTACAGAGGGTATTCCCGTAAAAGACATGATAAAAGCCAAGCATTATTTAAAGGATAAATCTTGCCGTTTAATTGGACCCAATTGCCCCGGCGTGATAACGGCTGGAGAATGTAAAGTGGGTATAATGCCCGGCTTTGTATTTAAAAAAGGCAAAATTGGCATTGTTTCTAAAAGTGGCACTTTAACGTATGAGGCAGCCGATCAAATTGCAAAAGCAGGCTTAGGCGTATCAACAGCTATTGGAATTGGCGGTGACCCAATAATTGGTACGCCCACGCGGGATGCTGTAGAATTATTAATGAATGATCCCAAAACCGATGCGATTGTTATGATTGGTGAAATTGGAGGAAATTACGAAGCCGATGCTGCACGGTGGATAAAATCCAATGGAAACCGAAAACCTGTAGTTGGATTTATAGCCGGACAAACGGCTCCAAAAGGCCGCACCATGGGGCATGCTGGTGCCATTGTAGGGGGTGCTGAAGATACCGCTCAGGCTAAAATGCAAATCATGCGAAAATGTGGTATTGTAGTTTGTGAAAGTCCTGCCGAAATTGGCATGACAATGGCTAAACTACTCTCTAAAAAAATCAATACAAAGCCAAGTAAGGCCAAAGCATCAAAATCCCAACCTAAATCAAAGACACGCTCCGCACAAACTAAAAATGTAAAACGCAAAGCGGTAAACAAAAATCGTGGATCACAAAAGTTAAAAACCAATTCTAAACCCAAGGCTAAGATTTTAAAATCCAAAACGCGTTCATTTAAAAACAATCTTTAAAATCTAAACCCGCATCGCGGAAATTATCCGGTAAAGCAAAATTGCGAAAAGCCAAATAATAGTGTTTTTTAAACGCCTATTTACAGTGTTTATAATGCCTATTAACTATGTATGTTGCATCGTAGCAGTTGTTTTTAATGCGCTGCTTAGTGCACAAGAAACACTGCAAAATTTTCCTGGCAGTGCCTACCATTTTACCATTACACATCGCATTCCGTCTTTACCTGTGCAAGATCAAGGCCAAACAGGAACCTGCTGGAGTTTTGCCGGAATTTCTTTCGCCGAGTCAGAAATCATGCGCATTAGCGGTGCGCCCGCACCTAAACTTAGCGAAATGTTTTTAGTGCGTGCGGTATATTTTCAAAAAACCGAACGTTACATTCGAATGCATGCGCGCGCCAATTTTGGTGAAGGGGGCGAACCGCATAATCTTTTAAATTCATGGAATAATAATGGCATTGTACCTCTGGGGGTTTATGATGGTAAAGACCATTCAGCTAACTCTCAACACTTAAACAATAATTATTGTCATAGCGGATTAGACACCCAATTTGTTCAATTCCTGCAACCGATTGCCCGTCATTCAGGTACAATTTTAACACAGCATTACGCCAACGCAACTGAAGCATTATTGCAAAAGTATATGGGAGCGCCTCCCGAACGTTTTAATTATAATGGTAAGACATACAATGCTAAATCATTTGCTAAAACATTACCGTTTAAACCAGAGGATTATATTTGTTTCACTTCGTTTTCACACCATCCGTATTATACTTTATTTCCTCTTGAAATCCCCGATAATTGGGATCATCAGCAATATTATAATGTGCCTTTGGATGTATTTGAAACTATAATTATACGTGCTCTTGAAAAAGGTTTTAGCATAGCTTGGGCCGCCGACGTATCCGAACCTTATTTCAAGTTTGATAAAGCCTTAGCAATTGTTCCTGAAAATTGGGCTTCATTAAACTCCAATCAACAAACACAGTGTTTTTTAACACCTTGTAAAGAACAAACCATTTCGGCTGATATGCGGCAATATGCATTTGATTCATTTGAAACCCAGGATGATCATGCCATGCATATAATTGGTTTGGCTCATGATCAACGCAACAAGCCATTTGTACTGGTAAAAAACTCATGGGGTACTTCTTATAATCAGTGCTCGGGTTTATTTTTTGCCAGCTTAAATTACCTTCGGTATAAAAGTATCAGTATCATGTTGCACAAGTCAGCGGTATCCGAGGATATTCGTGCTATTTTTGGCATAAAATAACATCAGCTGTTTTTTAATCTATACTAACTTTACGCAACCGTGAACGCTGCTTTAGAATTGTTTCGTATTCATAATAAGCCCATGCTTATTGCAGGTCCATGCGGTGCAGAGTCTATGCAACAGCTTCAAGAACTTATTGTACCGCTCAAAACCATACCTGCTTTTAAATTACTCAGAGCCGGTGTTTGGAAACCCCGTACCCGGCCAAACGGATTTCAAGGTCACGGTGAAATAGCATTAACGTGGTTAAAAGAATTAAAAGACCAGTATAAAGTACCCATTGCAGTAGAGGTGGCTTCGCCGATGCACGTTGAACAGGCACTAAAATTTAATATGGATGTACTTTGGATTGGTGCCCGTACCACCGTAAATCCATTTTACGTACAAGATATTGTAAATGCCCTGTCAGGTATTGATATTCCTGTAATGATTAAAAATCCCGTTCATGCGGATGTTAAATTATGGATTGGTGCCCTTGAACGTTTTTTAAATTCTGGTAAAACTAATTTAGCCGCTATACACCGAGGGTTTTACAGTTATGCATCTTCTGGTTACAGAAATTCGCCCTTATGGTCTGTTGCCCTAGAATTTAAAACCTATTTTCCTGACATACCAATGTATGCCGATACCAGCCATATGGCTGGAAAACGACAATGGATTGCCGAATTATCCCAACAGGCCTTTAATTTAGGGTATCAGGGTTTAATGCTTGAAACGCATCCACAGCCAGAATGTGCTTTAAGTGATGCAGACCAACAGCTTACACCCAACGATGTTATTGCCATGTGGAATCAATTGGAATTTCGCACGGCCGTTTCTACCGCATCAGATCATTTGCAAACGCTTAGAAAATGTATTGATGAACGTGACAAATTGATTATTGAGCAATTGGCACATCGCCTTAAATTTGTTGATGAAATTGCAGATCTTAAAAAAGATTTGGGTTTAACTATTTTTCAATTGGAACGCTGGAAAGAACTTTTGCACACACGCTCTGTATGGGCTGCCGAATTGGGTTTGCGCCAAGAGTTTATTGAAAAATTATGCCAATTGATACATGATGAAAGCATTCAATTGCAACAACAACGTTGGAATTCCAACAACACTACTAATTCGTTCTAAGTAGCTCCCAGAGTACTATACCGGCACTCACTGCAATGTTTAACGAGTGCTTAGTGCCGTATTGTGGAATTTCTATAACCCCGTTACAGGTATCAATAACGGATTGCTGAACGCCAAGAACTTCGTGTCCAAAAATTAAAGTCAGTCGTTTTGATGAACTGTAGTTAACGTGGGTTTTAAAATCCTGTAACATGATACTATGTAGTGTTTGTTCAACGGCAAAAACATCTGCATGTGTATTTCGGCACTGCATAACGGCATCCTCCGTGCGTTCACAATAGGACCATGAAACCGAAGCAGTGGCTCCAAGTGCTGTTTTTTCCATTTCACGATGTGGCGGCTTACCCGTAATGCCGCATAAATAAAGATGCTCTATACGAAAAGCATCAGCGGTACGAAATACCGAACCCACATTCATTAAACTTCTTACGTTATCTAGAATTATTATTATGGGGTTTTTGCTGGCATTTATAAACGTTTCATTGTTTATACGATGTAGCTGATCTAAGGATTGTTTAGGCCATTTAGACATATATAATACGTATCTTTGTGTACGTCATGAAAGTACGCAAAGAAATCTGGATTGGTTTGTTTGTGACCTGCACAATTGTTTTGTTTATTTGGGGGGTAACGTTTCTCAAAGGCAAAACACTTTTTGGCACTTCGCAATATGTGTGGGCCCAATACGACCGTATAGATAACCTGGTTGCTGCAAATCCTGTATTTTTAAATGGTTATAAAATTGGTCAAGTTGCCGAGGTTCATTTAAATCCGCAAACCTTAAAAGTTGATGTTAAAATCATAATTAAAGAACCTGTTAAAATTCCACAGGCTTCGGTTGCTCGAATTGTTAGCGCAGACCTTATGGGTACTAAAGCCATTGAATTAATATTTTCCAATTTAAAAGTATATGTGCAAAATGGCGACACGTTAAAATCCGCTATTGAAGAAAGTCTTAAAGAATCATTTAATCGGCAGCTTGCACCCATTCAGGCTAAAACCGAACGCTTCTTACTAAGTATAGATTCGGTTCTTGCAGGCCTTCAGGATGTTTTTGCAAAAAGTTCTAGGATTAAAATGAAATCATCATTAGAATCCTTGCATAATACACTTTTAGAACTTGAAAAAATATCTGTGCGAACAAGTGCCATATTATCCGAGTCTAACAGTCATATTAATGCCACTACAACTAATATTTTTCAATTTACAGAGCAGTTGAAACAACAAAAAGATAAACTAGGCCCTATTATGGAACATTTGAAAGCCACGTCCGACAGTTTATCTCATATACAATGGAACACTCTAGCAGGTAAAATTCAAAGTGATGCCAATCGTTTGGATGATTTGCTGCAGGCTGTTCAGCAAAAAAAAGGCACACTGGGTAAATTGGTTTATGAAGACAGTCTCTATACGGCATTAAACGCATTAACACAGAACTTAAACACCTTGGTGTCAGATCTTAAGGCGCATCCGGGTGATTACGTGCATGTATCAGTTTTTGGAAAGAAAGATCGCGCCACCTCAAAATCAAAAAAAACTAAATCTTTAAAATGATTGCATCACTCGTATTTATACTTTTATTTTCAAGTGCAGCATTTATTTTTTACAAACGGGTTTCTCAAATTCGCAGTGCCATAAAATCTGGCAAGCCCTACCATCCTGCTTCAGATGCCGCCTCACGTTTTAAACACATGTTACGTGTTGCATTAGGACAACAAAAATTATTTCAGCGTCCTTTAAGTGCACTGTTACATGTTTTGGTATATGCCGGATTTATTTTAATTAATATCGAAGTGCTTGAAATTTGTATTGATGGTTTATTTCAAACCCACAGAGTTTTTTCCATTTTAGGGCAGTTTTATAATTTTTTAATTGCATTTTTTGAAATTTTAGCCCTCTTGGTTTTTATTGCGGTTGTAGTGTTTTGGTGGCGCAGAAACGTATTAGCCTTACCGCGTTTTACAAGTGCTGAATTAAAAGGTTGGCCGCAACGTGATGCCAATATAATTTTAATTACAGAAATGGTATTGATGACGCTTTTATTAGGCATGAATGCAACGGATCAGGTGCTTCAATTTCGAAATGTTGAGCATTATACGCAGGCAGGTAGTTTTCCTGTAAGTGGATGGCTAACTCCGGTGTTTGAAACGTGGTCAACGCCATCACTTATATTTACTGAGCGGCTTTGCTGGTGGTTGCATTTAGCTGGTATTTTGGCTTTTTTAAATTATTTACCCTATTCAAAACACTTGCATATTATTCTTGCATTTCCTGCAACATACTATGCTAACCGTCGCGCACGTGGCGCAATTGAACATTTAAGTATGGTTACCGACATGGTAGCACCACAATTTGATGCAAGCTATCAAACTGTAAACGATACGCAAATCAATCAACGTTTTGGCGCCAAAGATGTTAGCGATTTAAACTGGAAAAATCTTTTAGATGCCTATACCTGTACTGAATGCGGTCGTTGTACCTCGGTATGTCCACAAAATCAAACGGGCAAAGCCTTATCACCCCGAAAAATTTTAATGGATACACGAGACCGCATGGAGGATCTCTCAAAACATAATGCATTACACGGCCAAACCGATGACGGTAAATCTTTACTTGATGATTATATAACCAGATCTGAGATTTTAGCTTGTAATACATGTTATGCGTGTGTTGAGGCTTGCCCGATAGATCTTGATCCCTTGTCTGTCATTGTTGCATTGCGCCGGTATATGGTAATGGAAGAAAGTATGGCGCCTGCAGAGTGGAATGGAATGTTTTCAAACATTGAAAATAATGGTGCCCCATGGCAATTTTCACCATCTGACCGTGCACTGTGGACTAAAACATAAATAGTATGAATTCTGAATTACATATTTTAAGCCTTGCAGATGCTATTGCTGAAGGTAAATCACCTGAGGTTGTGTTTTGGGTAGGATGTATGGGCAGTTTCGATGATCGAGCTAAACGTATTACACGTGCAGTAGCAAATATTTTAAATGCGGCACAAGTATCTTTTGCCATTTTAGGAGCAGAGGAAACTTGTAGTGGCGATCCGGCTAAACGCTCCGGAAATGAGTATCTTTTTCAAATGCAGGCCTTTCAAAACATTTCCAAGCTTAATCAGTATAATGTTAAGACGCTGGTTACGGCATGCCCGCATTGTTTTAATACGCTTAAACATGAATATCCACAATTGGGTGGCCAATACCATGTTATGCATCATACGGAGTTTATTCAAAATTTACTAGATACAGGTAAAATTAAACTTAAAGACGGTGCATTTAAAGGAAAAAAAATTGTTTACCACGACCCCTGTTATTTAGGTCGTGTAAATGGCATTTATGAGGCACCCCGAGATGTTATCGAGGCTTTAGATGCAGATTTGGCCGAACTTAAAAAAAGTCGTGCCAATGGCATGTGCTGTGGAGCTGGCGGCGCACAAATGTTTAAAGAAGCCGAATCGGGTACAAAGGAAGTTAATGTTGCCCGTACCGAAGATCTTTTGTCGTCGCAGCCTGATGTTATTGCTGTTGCCTGTCCGTTTTGTACTACCATGATTACAGATGGTGTTAAACATTTTAATAAAGAACACCAGGTTAATGTTTTAGACGTATCAGAACTTACATTAAAGTCTATGGATGCATGAAATGCAATGCCTTTTGCATAACACTTGTATGTATTTCCATCTGGTATTCATGTATTCATACAAATAATGAAACCGATCATGAAACATCTGTATCGGGCTATGAATCAGAACTAAAACCATTAACGGAACAACTTTTAAATGATCCGCAAAGTGCCTCATTACATCACTCCCGGGCTGAGGTGCATCTAAAATACAAGCATTTTGAAGAAGCTGAGGTAGATGCTAAGCTTGCTTTACGTTACGATTCTACGCAGGCGGCATATGCATTAACATTAATTGATGCGTTATTTTATCAAAATAAAACACGTCAGGTTAAAGACCTCTTAATAGCCGTGCAACACCGGTATAACCATCCTGAAATTTATTTAAAACTTGCTGAATTATACCTACTTATTCGTGCATACCAAGATGCCATGAATGCTGTAAATGCCGCGCTTAAAATTGACGCACATTTAGCAAAAGCTTATTTTTTAAAAGCCAATATTTACAGAGAGTCGGGGGATACTACAAAAGCAATTTCAAGTTATGAAACTGCACTTGAGCAAAATGCCCAATTGTATGAGGCGCAGTACGATTTAGGTTTGCTCTATGCTGCCAAATTAAATCCTTTGGCCTTAACATATTTTGAACATGTATTGCAGGCACAACCCAACGACAGTAGCGTACGATATGCCTATGCTTATACATTACAAAATTTAAATCGTCCGGCAGAGGCATTACAGGCATACAATGCATTGATTAAGCAATTTCCAACGTATGCCGATGCCTATTATAATTTAGGGGCCATGTACTTTGCCATAGCAGCATGCAAAGATTTAAACAAAGCATTAGATTGTTTTAGTACAACAATAAAATTACGTCCACAATTTTTACCAGCGTATTTGGCGCGCGCATATGTATATAAGGCTATGCAAAATAAAAAAGCAGCCGAACTTGATTTTAAATGGTGTTTAAATTTAGATCCCGCTAATACCGAGGCGGCACAGGGTTTAAACGAACTTAAATGATGCATTTCAAGGCTATCTTTATATTTTTTTTATTTTTAAAATTAAACTTTTATGCACAACCTATATCCGAATTAGATTCTGTACAGCTATATACAACAGATTTAAATTATGGAAACCAAAAAATTAAAATTAAAAGAGATACCTTATTAAAACCGGGCATTGCCCATATTAATATATTTCCTCTTGGGCAGTATGCCAGGCCCCAAGCGCCTTTTTTATCAGAGGCTTATATACCCAAAGCAACAGGTTATCAGTTTCAAAATTTTAAACGAAACTTTTCAAATTTTGCTGATTCTGCTCTTAGCATTTACAGACCTAAATCGCTTCAAGTAAATATTCAGGCTATTGCAGGTAGTGGCGATTTTCAAAATTTAATTGTAAACTGGATACAGCCCTTAACACCTGCACTTACATATCAAATTATGTTTGAACGTTTTTCAGGTATCGGACTGTTTAAAAACCAAAAAACTACCAGTACGCAATTTTACATTAAAACTTTTTTTCATCCTTTAAATAAACCCTATGGCGCTTGGTTACAACTTGCAGGCACAGATGTTAAAAGCGTTGAAAATGGAGGTGTTGATACGGTCTATTGGAATGATAGTATTGTAAAGCCCAATACACTCATACTACCCGTTCGGCTGTCAGATGCTAATTCGCGTTACCGTTTACAGCAATCTCAAATGGGATTTTGGTATTTGCCCATACCCAATAAAAATATTAAAACCGGTTTAAAAGCGGATTTAAAACGCAACATCATCCAGTATCAAGATGCTGCAATTTACACGGATGCCTTTTATAGCAATGCATTTAGAGATACATTAATTACAAACGATTCGGTACATCATGAAAGTATTCAGGTTATACCTTATTTTAATTTTGTTTCGCCTAATGGTCAAAACCGGTTTTACATTCATTATCATTTTGATTACGAACATGTATATTTTAAGCCCGACCGTTATTTACTCAATCAGGGTCTTACGGCACGTTATGCATACTGTACACTGGATACGTCTTGGATTTCTGCACTTGCAGTAAATTATATATACAGTGGCTATAACCAGGGCAATTACCGTATAGATGTAAATGGCGATAAATATTATAAGGGCAAAACACTAAAAATGCATGCCAGTATACAACAACGTAAGCCAGTAGATATGATGCTGCTATATAATAGCAATCATTTTAAATGGGACAATAGCAAGGTTTTTACAGATGAATTTTGGATGAATTTTGATTTTAATTTTCATATAAAAGATAATTTTAGTATGAGTGGTAGGCACGCCCAGGTTAAAAATTTTACTTTTTTGGATTCGATTTGTCAGCCTTTTCAAAACACTAATTTTATTATTTTACAAAGCCTTCAAGTTAACTTTAAACACCTTACGGGTACTCATTTGGGCGCATTCGGACATATTGGATATCAAATCACATCCTCAATAAAATATTTGCCATTACCACCTTTATACGCCGGTTTAACTTTGTTTGTGCAGGGCCAGGCGTTTAAACATAATTTACATTGGCAATTTGGTATACAGGCCCAATATTATAAATCCTTTATTACACAGTCCTATATGCCTGCATTGCAAAGTTTTTATTTGCCAAATCGATTTGCAAGCACTTCTACACCTTGGATAGATTTATATTTTAGTGCCCGTATTCGTCCGGTTAATTTTTTTATACGTGCAGAAAATATATTATACGGATTAACACCCTCAACATTTACAATTATAGAAGGGTATCCACTACCAGGGCGTTTATTTCGGATGGGCTTACAATGGCCATTTAACGATTAATATTTTTTATCAAGGTGTTTGCCGTAAGCAATAATACTTGATTATATTAAAATTATATAACACTGTAATATTTTAAATTTTAAAAAATTCATGTTTTGCAATTGTAGTTAATATTAATAATGATAATAAATGCATTCTTAAAACACCTATAAAACCAAAAATAATAACACTAGTGTAGTTATAATTGATGTATGTTTAATCAAATTAGCTTAAATAACATTATACCTGCAAATGGATTATTTTTTTAAAATAAACTTTAGCAACCCATGGGCATTTCAATAATTATCAATTTTTTTATTTGGATGTTAGTACCTTTGGATAATCCATTTATTTTAAAAAAATAACGGTTTATACCTATTGTAATTGGATAGTCATTAAGTGATTTTACATCCTGAATTACATTAACCCATTCTATACCGCAATGTTTTCTTACATGTGCTTTTAAACTATCCATATTTACTGTTGGAAAGCCTGAAATTGCTTTTTCAGAATACGCCATACACATGTATTTTCCTGATTTATTTATTTGTAAGGGCGTCCAGTTTGCATAAACGTGAGCCCATGATGTTAAATCGCAATGCGCTCCTTCGTTCATGATACTAATACTGGTTTCGCAACTTTGAGTAATGCTATAGTTTGTCAAATTATCTGAAAGTAGGGTTATATATTCATTTTTAATGTCTGTTTCAAGCGACGCATTCAGTATAACAGTGTCTGTCTTTATAATACTTTTGGATTTTAAATAATCAGAATTGTATTCCTGATTTAATGTAACTGTAAAGCTCCCAAAATTTAATGTGGTGTAATTAATGTGCTTATCAGATAT
>RFNG01000142.1 GCA_009927275.1 Sphingobacteriia bacterium
GGCGGCGGTTAAGGTCACCCACTACATCCCCCATGTTTTGTTCCGGTGTTAAAACCTCAACTTTCATAATAGGCTCAAGCAATGTTGGCTTACACTTAAGCAAAGCATCACGGTAGGCATTACGAGCACAAATTTCAAATGATAAGGAGTCGGAGTCAACGGCATGATAAGAACCGTCGGTTAAAACAATTTTCATTCCAACTAAGGGATAACCTGCCAATACACCATTTGACATGGAAGCTTTAAAGCCCTTTTCAACAGCCGGTATAAACTCGCGCGGAATATTTCCACCCGTAATTTCATTAACAAATTGTAACCCGTTGGTTTTAGTTCCATCAAAATCAGCATCGGGGGGCGATACCGTAAATTTGATATCTGCAAACTTACCACGTCCACCGGTTTGTTTTTTATACACTTCACGATGCTCGTAAGTAGCTGCCAATGATTCTTTATAGGCTACTTGTGGTGCACCTTGATTAACTTCTACTTTAAATTCACGTTTTAAACGGTCTATAATAATTTCGAGATGTAATTCGCCCATGCCACTGATTACCGTTTGTCCACTGTCTTCATCAGTATGAACTCGGAATGTAGGATCTTCTTCTGCTAATTTATTTAATCCAACTCCTAAGCGATCCAAGTCACCTTGCGTTTTAGGTTCTATGGCCAGACCAATTACCGGCTCTGGAAATTTCATGGCTTCTAAAACAATTGGATGCTTTTCATCACATAATGTATCTCCGGTACGAATATCTTTAAAGCCCACCGCCGCACCAATATCTCCTGCTTCTATAAACTCAATAGGATTTTGTTTATTTGCATGCATCTGAAAAATACGTGAAATACGTTCTTTGTTACCAGAACGGGTATTAAACACGTAAGAACCTGCATCTAAACGGCCTGAGTAGGCGCGGAAAAAACACAGACGGCCAACAAATGGATCTGTGGCAATTTTAAATGCTAAAGCCGTGAATGGATCCTTTGCGTCAGGACGACGAATTACTTCTGTTTCAGTATCTGGATTTATACCTTTTATATTGTCTTTATCTAAAGGCGAAGGCATAAGTTCCATTACCAAGTCTAACATGGTTTGCACGCCTTTATTTTTAAAGGAAGAGCCGCATACCATGGGAACAATTTTATTAGCAATACAGGCTTTACGCAACGCATCAAGCACCTCTCGTTCAGTAATAGAATCTGGATTGTCAAAAAACTTTTCCATGATTTTATCATCAAATTCTGAAACTGCCTCAAGCATTTTTTCACGCCATTCATGAACTTCATCTTTCATGTCATCTGGAACAGGAACAACTTCATACGTCATACCTTTGTCGTGTTCGTTCCAAATCATACCACGGTTATTTATTAAATCTACCACACCTTTAAAATGTTCTTCAGAACCTATAGGTAATTGTAGCGGTACTGCGTTGCCTCCTAAAACTTCTTTTACTTGCTTAACTACATTTAAAAAATCGGATCCCTGACGATCCATTTTATTTACAAAACCAATACGCGTAACATTATAGTTATCGGCTAAACGCCAATTGGTTTCAGATTGTGGTTCAACCCCGTCAACTGCAGAAAACAAAAAAACCAGGCCATCTAAAACACGTAAAGAACGGTTAACCTCTACTGTAAAATCAACGTGTCCGGGAGTATCAATAATATTAATTTTATATTTATTTCCACGGTAATTCCAGTGGCAGGTTGTTGCTGCCGATGTAATGGTAATACCACGCTCCTGCTCTTGTGCCATCCAATCCATGGTGGCAGCCCCGTCGTGTACCTCACCAATTTTGTGATTAACACCGGTATAGTATAGAATACGTTCGGTTGTTGTTGTTTTACCAGCATCAATATGAGCGGCAATTCCTATGTTTCGGGTATATTTAAGATCGCTCATGTATTAAAATCTAAAGTGCGAAAATGCTTTATTGGCTTCTGCCATTTTGTGTACGTCTTCTTTTTTCTTGAAAGCTGCACCCTCTTCCTTAGCCGCTGAAATAATTTCCCCAGCCAATTTCTGAGCCATAGACTTTTCATTACGTTTGCGTGAATAGGATATTAGCCATTTCATAGCCATGGATACTTTTCGCTCAGGACGAATTTCAGTAGGAATTTGAAAAGTAGCACCCCCAACGCGGCGTGAGCGCACCTCAACTTGAGGAGTTACATTTGCTAATGCTTTTTTCCATACCTCTAAACCGTCTTCATTTGTACGCTTGGCTACAATTGCAATAGCATCATGAAACAACGTTGATGCAATACTCTTTTTTCCATCGTACATTAGGTTATTTAAAAAACGCGTAACCATTACATCATTATAAACGGGATCTGGTAACAATATTCTTTTTTTGGCCCTGGCTTTTCTCATGATTATTTTAAATTCAAATTATGCTTTTGATAAACTTTTATTTTTTTGCTGCTGCAGCGCCGGCTTTTGGTCGCTTTGCGCCGTATTTGGAGCGTTGCTGCTTTCGTCCCTCAACTCCTGCTGTGTCTAAACTTCCACGAACAATATGATATCGTACCCCTGGTAAATCTTTTACACGACCGCCGCGTACCAACACAATAGAGTGTTCTTGTAAATTGTGTCCTTCACCAGGAATGTAGGCAATAACCTCCTGTTTGTTAGTAAGTCGCACTTTAGCAACTTTACGCATTGCTGAATTTGGCTTTTTGGGCGTTGTAGTGTATACTTTGGTACATACCCCGCGACGTTGCGGACATGAATCCAAAGCTGCTGATTTGCTTTTATTTACAGGCTTTAATCGGCCTTTGCGTACTAATTGTTCAATAGTTGGCATACACGGGTATCATTTTCTGGTTTGTGACATAATATTCCTTACCCAATTTTGGGGACGGCAAATGTAGATAATTATTTTCATTTGACCATCAAGTATTTAAAAAAAATATTAAGGGTATAAAACTTAAAATCAAAATGGTTTTATTAAACCCTTAGGTCTAAACGTAAAATCTTGTTTTATCTTTACAAAACAACTATTAAATTAATGTAAATATCTGAAAATCAATTATTTGATTTTATTCTGAAATCTTTACCAATTCAAAACCAACATCTACTATTTCTGGCAAGGGATCTATGTCCATAGCCTGAACCAATTGAATTTTATAAGTTCCTGCTTTTGAAAAGCGAAATTGACGTTTTAATGGAATTTTTAAATCATAAAGATCGCCCATGCCACTTCCTAACCATATGCCTTTGGCATCGGCTAATAGCAAATTAACAGTATCCGTTTTACTTTGTCCTTGGGGGTAAACCGTTGTTAAAAACACATACATGTTATCGTAGGGATACGATGGGGTATGTCTTAACATTACATTAGCTGTATACAAGGCTGAAGTGTTTGTAATATTAAAGTTAAAATGTATCGTGTCTTTAGCAGGCCAGCTGGGGTTTTCAAAACTATGATAGGATGAAACTACCACGTCAGAATTACAGGATGTGATGACAGTTAATAATATGAGTAAATGGGCTAATTTCACGCGTTAGGATTTTGAATTTGAGTTGCGTTTATCGTTTTGCGTTGGTTTTCTTTTAAATGGCTTAGCAGTTCGAGATTTTTTTGGATTGGCATTACGTTTTGAATCAAAACGGTTTAAACTTTCCTCACCCGAGGTGTTTTTAAACTCATAATCAGCTTTTGATATTTGAATTTTAGTAGGGCTTTTTTCTGGCGTCAAAGCCGGAGGTATATTTCCACTTTTACAAGCATTAATGTGCAATTTCACCTGTTCCACACGCATCGGTATTAGCACTTCCGGCTCATCTCGATATGAAAACCACATAATTTGCTTAAATAAATCGAGTTTTTGTAAAACAGCATCTCCGCGCTGCGTAATTAATTTTTTAGAATCTAATTCGGGAAATGCCTTTATCGCATCAACGTAGGAATCCAATTCAAAGTTTAAACAGCATTTTAATTTTCCACACTGTCCTGCAAGTTTTTGTGGATTTAATGACAATTGCTGATATCTTGCTGCAGATGTGGCAACCGTTCTAAAATCCGTTAACCAGGTGCTGCAACACAATTCTCTGCCACAGGACCCAATTCCACCCAATCGTGAAGCCTCTAACCGCAAGCCAATTTGCTTCATTTCTATGCGTACTTTAAACGCCTCTGCCATAACCTTGATGAGTGCTCTAAAATCTACGCGGGCTTCAGCTGTGTAATAAAAAATAGCCTTACTCTTGTCCGCTTGATATTCAACATCACTTAATTTCATATTTAAACCTAATGCAATAGCCATTGTACGGGCTCTGTGCATGGTTTCATGTTCCAAAGCCTGTGCCTCTTTCCAGCGCTGAATGTCATTTGGTTTGGCTTTACGTAATATTGATTTTAATGCAGTGGTGTCTGTTGCATTTAATTTGTGTTCCATTTGTATTTTTACCAACTCGCCGGTCATGGTTACCGTACCTACATCAAAGCCATGGGTGGCCTCAACAACCACATAATCTCCTACTTGCAACACATCTTGAATGGTATTTTTAAAATACTCTTTGCGAGAATTTTTAAACCGAATTTCAACACCATTAAAAGGTGTATGGCCATCTGGAAGCGTCATATTACCCAGCCAGTCGATTACTTTTAATTTCCCGCAATCTGAACTTACACCACAGGATCCATTATTGCCACAACCCGCCGGCACCCCCCCTGAACTACATATTGAACCACAAGACATCGCTTAAAGGTAAATAAATTATACACGTAAGAACATTAAAAATCCACTGGGGTTATTAAGGCATCAATGTTTAAAGCGTTTTGGATGTTTTAACTGCACTGCTTTAACTTTAGGCGCAATAACAAACTGACAATACCCTTGTGTTGGATGGTTGTTAAAATAGTTTTGGTGATAGGGTTCCGCTTTATAAAATGTCATTAATGGTAAAACTTGCGTACAAATAGGTTTAGAATACAATCCCGATGCCGACAAATTTAAAATAAAAGCCTTAGACGCCTGCGCTTGTAAGTCTGTAGTATAGAAAATAACCGAGCGGTATTGTGTTCCGATATCATTACCCTGCCGGTTTAATGTGGTTGGGTCATGTGCACTAAAAAATAATTCTAAAAGTGTTTCACAAGTAATTATAGAAGCGTCATATTCAATTTTGCATACCTCGGCATGACCCGTATTGCCGCCACATACAGCTTCGTAGCTTGGATTTTTTAATGTGCCGCCACTGTATCCGCTGCTAACAGAAAGCACCCCCTCAACATTTTGAAATACAGCCTCTATACACCAAAAACAACCGCCGCCTAAAACAAGAATTTCAGTTTTGTTGTGAGTTGTATGAGATGCGGATGGCATGTTTTGTGAAAATAGGCTTAAGTTGCATAACAAGCAAAAAAATAAATAATGAATACTCATGGGTTAGCCGGCTGCTCGGAATCAGTGGGTATATATTCTAAAATTGGTTTTGTTTTGCGAATGCGCTGTGGCTTACCACGTTTTTCACGACCAACAAAGTCGTAGTATTTTTTTGGCATATCGTTTAACGTAATGCGCATGGTGCCTTCAATATCCCATTCTTGAGTAAGCAATTCAAATAAATACGTTTGGTTTGTTTTGTTGGTTTCATTTCCCTGAAGGGCTATTTGACGTATTTCAGCTCCGGTAGAGTCTATAAATGTGGTGTCTACTGTAATGCGATAACGCACCCATGCATATCCAAATTTTTTAAAAATAAAATCCGAATACATACGCCCCTTTTTAAAACGTATTTTATCATCAACAAGTTTTGAGGCGGCCTGACCGTATCGGATTTCATCCATACTAATGGTAAATGAACGGTTATTTAGAGGGTCTCCACCCTTTCTGACTTTACATGATACCATACTAAATACCAGAAAAAAAAGTACCCCCAGCTTTATCTGCATAATGCAAATTTATAAAATGTGTGGTTTTGATTTGAATTCATGTAACTTAGTTTACGTTATGATTCCACTTGCAGAACGCATGCGTCCCAAAACACTAGATGCATATATTGGTCAAAAGCATTTACTCGCTCCCGGAAAACCTTTACATGATTTATTAATACAGGGACATATTCCCTCCCTAATTTTTTGGGGGCCACCGGGTGTTGGTAAAACCACATTGGCCCACATAATGGCCCGCACCCTGAATCGTCCATTTTACGCCCTAAGTGCTGTACAGTCGGGTGTTAAAGAAGTGCGTGAAATAATTGAAGAGAGTCGTAAAAAAAATTTATTCAGTTCGGCCTCACCCATTTTATTTATAGATGAAATTCACAGATTTAGTAAATCACAACAGGATGCATTACTTATGGCTGTTGAATTGGGCCAAATAACATTAATTGGGGCCACAACTGAAAATCCGTCGTTTGAAGTTATTTCGGCATTACTTTCCAGGTGTCAGGTATATGTATTACAACCTTTAACCGCAGCAGACCTTTTAGAGATATTACACCAATGTATTACCACAGATACCTATGTTATAAGCCGACACGTAGATTTAAAAGAAACCGATGCTTTACTTAAAGCTAGTGGTGGGGATGCCCGAAGATTATTAAATGCATTTGAATTGGCATTAAACAGCAGTACAAGTTCTAATGTTGAAATTACCAACGCCTGTATTGAAACATTAATTCAAAATTTAACCACGCGTTACGATAAAACGGGCGAACAACATTACGATTTAAGTTCGGCTTTAATAAAATCTATACGGGGCAGCGACCCTAATGCTGCTATTTACTATATGGCACGTATGCTTCATGGCGGGGAAGACCCCTTATTTATTGCACGCCGTCTTATTATATTGGCCAGTGAAGATATTGGCAACGCCAATCCCAATGCTTTGGTTTTGGCACAATCTTGCTTTAATGCCGTACATCAAATCGGCATGCCCGAAGCCCGAATAATACTAAGCCAATGTGTTTTGTATTTAGCCTGTGCAGCAAAAAGTAATTCAGCATATCTGGCAATTGATGCCGCGCTTTCAGAATGCAATTCCAGTGGTGATCTTCCAGTGCCATTAGAATTGCGTAATCCGGTAAGCGGTTTAATGAAGCAATTAGATTATGGCCAGAATTATGCCTATGCGCACAACCATCCAGATAATTTTTACAACATGGAATTTTTACCCGAAGCAATTGCAGGAACTCGGTTTTATTCTCCAGGCGAAAACCCTAAAGAACAAGATTTTCAAAGCCGCCTTAAAAACCTATGGGGTAAAAAATATAATTACTGACGGTTGATTATAATTTTAGAATTCCAAGATTGTTCAGCTGTATGTGCTATAAGCGTATAAACACCATTTTGCAATGTTTGCAGGTCAAGATAACACAGCGTTTGTCCAGGATAGATAAACGCCTGCCTTACAATGCGCTGCTGTAAATCAAAAAGTTGAACCCGTACCGTTTCGGTACTTAAGTTTAGCATTTGAACGGCTGCAAAGTCCTGTGTGGGATTTGGAAATACTGTAACCTGTAAGGCTTTAGAAAAGGCCTGTAATCCGGCAGGTGAGGGCGTATAACGGGTAACGGGCTCCGAAATAGATGCCACTTTTGATGCTGTAATAGTACCGTAAAAAGTTGGGCCCACCACATAAGGGTATGCCGAATTCCACTTATTATCAACTGTAGCAAAATAAGCATATGTTCCGTTAGGATATTCGGGTGTAACGCAAAATCTACCATTATGCACATCCATATAGGTTGCATCATTGGGATGGGCTATAAATTCGTAATCTTCTCTAAAATAACCTATGGGGTAATTGGCACTAACGGCTGGACCAGAAGTAACCGTAGTACCGTTTGCCCACTGATTGCGTACCGAGATGCTACGTTTTTGATATCCGGATTGCATACGGCTTATACCCCCTGTTCCATTTGCATTTTTAAATCCATAGGCTCCGTAAATTGGAAATCCATCGTAGGCAAAACCAATTAAGGGACTATGCTGCGTACTGTCAATTTTATATAGACCATCAGCATCGTAAAGATTACATATAGTTGATAGTACATTTAAATCTAAATCAAAAGCCGAAGGATTTTGATGATGATGGTAATTACCCATCGCCGGGTGCCCCTTGGCACAGTCAAAGCCGGCACGTTCGGCAAGTACAGCATCTCGGTTCCAGTCCATACTTACATTTGGCCCCCCTGGACAGGGAGGGTTTCCTGGACCGCCACACAGGGTATTCGTGCTGGGATTCCAAGCCACACCGTCGCGGTAATCAAACAATGCCACACCATTTATAAAAACACCAATATTACCACCGGTTGTAGATACCGGCGTGCCAGTATTGGAAATAGGATTTAAGGGAAATTTAAAAATGGCATTTTGACTGCTGGCCAGTGATGGATTTCCATCTAAAAATGGACCTGTAACATAGGCGGGAATGCCTTTGGTGCGAACATAAACCCAGTTTGATGAATACAATACGGTTTGAACATTTACAGAATCATTATCTTGAATGGGTGTGGAATTACCCGACACGTAATGGCGGCCTTTAATGCCACTGGTGTTTTGAAGCCATGAAGAAATGGCAGGATTGTTTTGTGCGTATGCATACTGAAATAGTATTGCATATGAAAAAAAAGAAAGTACTAAACTATTACGAATCATATTCAAATGTAAGATTTTTATTTTTGATATACTTTTAATTTAAATACAACGCCATACAATGAATATTGGTAATTATTGGTTGCGGATTTCTTGCGGTACCTTATATGCTGGATTTTGCACAAACACTGAATCGTTAAGCGTAAACAAAAACGCTAAGAGCTGATTTTCATTTTCTAAAGTAAAGGGCTGGGCTGTATATACCTGTTTGCCGGGCCCGCGCCTGTAATGCTGTAGCACCTGCCTTAAACTGGAAAAACGACCATCATGCATGTATGGAAAACTATAACTCAAATTACGTAAACTAGGTATTTTAAAAATAAAACTGTCTTTTGCATGCAATGTTATTTTAAATCGTCCGTAATCTGGCATAAGGGGTTGTAATGGAAGTTTATTGTTGGAAAAATCACCTGTACTCATCAATGGTTCTGCATGACAAGAAGCGCAATGGGTTTTATAGATTGCATACCCTGCCGACTCGTCGGCATTAAACTGTGCTTTACCTGCCCTTACAAGGTCGTATTTACTTTGTGATGATATAATGTTTAAAACAAAAACTTCGAGGGCATGCAAAACATCAGATGGGCTGAGGCTATAACCTGAGGTGCATTGTTGAATGGCTTTTTTATATACTGGAGCTTGATTAATATAGCTTACTGCCTGCTGAATGGGCAGGTCCATTTCATCCGGATGTTCAATAGGAATTTGTGCCTGAGCTTTTGCATTAATTGCACGTCCATCCCACATAAAAGCTTTATACCATGCTAAATTAAAAAGCGCCGGCGCATTGCGAATACCAATGCGATCGTACACGCCATGGCTTAGCGGATGATCAACATGAGCAAATGCAGTAGCTGACTGATGACACGAAGCACAGGATACCGTTTGATTTTTTGAAATTCGCGTATCGTAAAACAACATGCGTCCCAATTTAAACCAATTGGAATCTATTTTATGTAACTTATGAAATGGCTTGGGCCATGATTTTGGAATTTGAGTATTGTCTTCGATTGGCCAAAATGCAAAAAATAAAAAAATCACTGTAATAAATGGAAAAAAAAGTAAAGCCGGCACGCGTCTATTGGTTGTGAAATGCATAGGGAATGCGTTTGCTAAATTCTAAGGCTTCTATGCCGGGACTCATAATTTTAAATTGCTGCGATTTGAAACTTGGATTTACAATTTCAAACAGATCTAAATTATAACGTTGCCTAAAACAGTTCCAATATTGAAAGCAATTGTAGGGAATTCGGTAACCGCCAATGTGAAATTGAAAATTTTGCCAATGTTGCTGTATTTTAATTTGGCCCTCCAATTTAAAATTTATATAACCGCTTTGCCAGGTCCAATACATGCCGTGAATGGGATCTAATACCCCACTTTGAATTCCTTTTGCATGCAAGCTACTATCTATACCGATACCAAAAGTTAAAGTGTCGGATTGTGCGTTGACGTTGGGAATTTTAATTTGAATATTGGCAACCGAATCAAATTTAAGAAGGTATACTGGTGTTTTAAAGTTTAATGGTTGTACACTGTTTGGTGTTTTTATACATTGTAAATACATATAACACTTTGTTATTACCACGCTGTCGTATTCGGTTTTTATGGCTTTTTGCATTTGTATGGCTGTGTTATGCCAAGTTAATTGCACATGCAGCTCTTGAGCAAAAATCGTTGACGCCAAGCACCAAATGAGAATACAAATTTTAACCACATGCATCTTTATTGCAGCTTTAAATGAGACTTAAGATACAAGCCGGTATAAGAACGTTTATTTTGTGACAAAACTTGAGGCGGGCCTTCGCCAACAATTTTTCCGCCTCCGGCTCCTCCTTCAGGACCTAAATCTATAATCCAATCAGCGGCCGCAATGATGTCTAAATGGTGTTCAATAATTATAACGGAATGCCCCTTTTGTAATAGTGCTTTAAAACTATGAATTAAACTCTGCACGTCTTTCAAATGCAAACCTGTTGAGGGCTCGTCAAAAACAAATACCGTTGGTACTTGATGTTGTTGCATTACTAAAAAACTAGCAAGTTTTATGCGCTGAGCCTCTCCACCGCTGAGTGTACTGCTACTTTGCCCCAGCGGTACATATCCCATACCTACATCTTGCAGTGCTTTTAATTTTTCAAAAATACGTTTGTGCAAACGGGATGTACCTGTAGATTTAAAAAAATCTTGCGCTTCATTTACAGTTAAATTTAATAGCGCCGTAATATTTTTAGAATGGTATGTAACTTCCAGTGTTTCTGCTTTAAAGCGCGTTCCGTTACAAGACTCACAACACATATGAACATCGGCCATAAACTGCATATCAATAACAACCTCCCCCTCCCCTTGACAAGTTTCGCAACGGCCACCGGGTACGTTAAAGCTGAAATAGCCCGAACTGTACCCTCTGAGTTTTGACAAGGGTTCAGCTGCCATTAAATCACGTATATCGTCAAAAATTTTAAGATATGTAGCCGGATTACTTCGAGAGCTTCTGCCAATAGGGTTTTGATCAATATACTCTATAGCTTTAATACAATCCAAATCACCCTCCACAAGCGGACCGGAATCTGAATGTTTGTAATATCCCTCAAAATAACGCTGCAGCCGAGGCGCTATAGCCATATTAACCAAAGAGGATTTGCCTGATCCGCTTACCCCAGTTATGCAACACATAACCTGTAAAGGAACATTAACATCCAAAGCATTTAAATTGTGAGCCGTAACCTGTTTAAACCGAATCCAAAATTTTGGTTTAAGTGTTTTTGTATGCAGTGGTAAGCGAGGATTTGTTAGGAGTGCAGCAGTATAGCCCGGGGATGAAGGACCCAAAGCTTTGAGCGGTCCTTCAAAAACAACGGTACCACCTCCTGCTCCGGCTTCAGGCCCCATGTCAATTAAATAATCGGCTGCACGGATTATAGATTCATCATGTTCAACCACAACTAAGGTGTTTCCTTGTGCTTGTAATTTTCTTAAAACACCAATTAGTTTTTCTGTATCACGTGCATGTAATCCTATACTGGGTTCATCAAGTATATACAGTGATCCAACTAAAGCAGAGCCTAATTGTGTAGCTAAGTTAAGGCGTTGGCTTTCGCCACCACTTAAGGTTTGCGCTGCACGATTTAAACTTAAATAACCCAATCCCACATTTTTAATATACTCAAGGCGTGTTTTGATTTCGGTTAAAATTATCTTTGAAATTTGTAATTGCTGCGCATCTAATTTTAAATTAAAACACCAAGTTAATACGTCGTCAATGGGCCACAATAAAATATCCGATAAACTTTTTTCACTGATTTTTACATCGTTGGTATCGGCCCTGAGGCGGGTTCCACGACATGCTGTACAAACCGTTTTACCACGATACCGGGCTAACATTACGCGGTATTGAATTTTATATGATTCCTGCTCAAGCATTTTAAAAAAATCGTGCAAACCGGTAAAATGTGCATTACCTTCCCAAATTAATTGGTATTGACTTTTATTTAACTGTGCAATAGGTTTATGAATTGGAAAATTAAACTTATGTGCGTTTTTAACTAATGCATTTTTATAGTACGACATAACCTCTCCGTTCCATGGTGCTATGGCGTTTTCAAACACCGAAAGACTGGTGTTAGGAATAACAAGGTCGGGGTCAATACCCAATAAACTACCATAGCCCTCACAAGTTTTACAAGCTCCAATGGGGTTATTAAAACTAAAAAAATTAAGATCGGGTTTTTCTATGGGCGCACCATTGTGATAGGGTGTTAATGAAAACGATTTTAGGGTTTGTACATTATCAGTGCTTGTATACCACAATGTACAGGCATCATGCCCCTCAGAAAATGCTTGAGAAATACTGTCTAACACCCTCGAACTCCAGTCATCGTCACGTTTATCCATTAAAATACGGTCTATAAGCAAATACCAAGATGCCGATGTGTATGATTGTAATTGTAGTTTTTGTAAATCGTAAACCTGACCTTCTGACCAAAATTTGGAAAATCCCATGTTTTGGTACCGTTTTATTTGGTCGGTCCAGTTTTTTTTGTTGAGTGCTTCCAGCGGTGCCAATATATAAACCATGTCAGCTTGCACGTCATCGCATAGATACGTTAAAACACGTTCTGGCGTATAATGTATTACAGGCATACCCGTTTCCGGATGGTATTGAATTCCCGCACGGGCAAATAATAATTTAAAATATTCGTAAAGCTCTGTAACGGTGCCTACTGTACTTCGGGGATTACGCGAAATGGTTTTTTGTTCAATAGCAATTGCAGGTGAAATTCCATGTAATGCTACTAATTTAGGTTTTTGTAAGCGTCCTAAAAACTGTCGTGCATATGATGATAAACTTTCTACATAACGGCGTTGACCCTCTGCAAACAGTGTGTCAAATGCCAATGAGGATTTTCCCGAGCCTGATAAACCAGAAATAACGGTCCACTGGTTTCGCGGAATCTTTACATCAATATGCTTTAAATTGTGTTGATGAGCACCTTGTATATAAATCCAGCGTGCGGTGTCGAGTGATTTTAAGGGCATTGCAAATTCAATAATGTGTAAAAATAATTACGGGTAGATGGATCGTTCCATAAAATTTCACCCTCATGCTTTTTAATCCATTGGCCACCCGGTCCGATGATATAGGCACAGGGAATGGCATGGATTTTTAATTTAGAAAATGGTTCTATAGTTTTTCCGTATTGTAAACGCGGCGCCAGTTGCTTAAGCCGGTTTATTTTAGTCCAATTTTCGTCACTTAAAACTAAAACACTTGTAGAATCTAAGGTTGTGTAGCGGTTCATGTTTAATAACTCCTCGCGGCATGTTCCGCACCATGAGGCAGCAAAAACAAGCAAAAGCGGACGGTTTAGGTCTAATGCATGTACCTTGGTTGTAGTGCTTTTATAATAGTGTAACATGTGTGTTGAAAAATCGGGTGCTGCATAATATTGCTTTATATATAATCCCAAACCAAGCAAAAGTAAAAGCAATAAAACTCCAAAAAACAGACGCAGGCTCATCTTTCAAATGTACATCATACCTTCGGGATTATAATAATAGAACTATAATTATGTACTTTTGAATATGTTTGCCATTTACAGAAAAGAATTGGTTTTGTTTCTAACCTCCCTTACTGGATTATTAGCCATTTTTATTTTTTTAATCCTACTGGGGTTGTTTTTATGGATTTTACCTTCTGATCATACAGGCACTAATATTTTGGATAATGGTTTTGCGCAGTTTGATGGTTTGTTTAACATGGCACCTTGGTTATATTTATTTTTGATTCCTGCCATTACCATGCGAAGTATATCTGAAGAATTAAAAAGTGGCACCATTGAATTTTTACTTACCAAGCCCTTATCGGAATACGCTGTAATTTTTGCTAAATTTTTGGCAGGTATTACATTGGTTATAATTTCACTTATACCAACGCTGTTTTATGTTTATACCGTATTTCAATTGGGTTCTCCGCGGGGGAATTTAGACTGGGGCGCCTTGTGTGGATCTTACTTGGGATTGATTATGCTGGCATCTGTTTTTGTTGCTGTGGGCATTTTTGTTCAACATTTTCTGATCAACAGGTAACCTCGTTTTTGCTTACGGTTGTAATAAGTTTTTTTATGTACAATGGTTTTGACGTTATAGCTTCGAGTGGTTTTTTAGGTTCTGGTGATATTTGGATAAAAAACATGGGTATTTCTCCGCATTACGAAAGTATAAGCCGCGGGGTTATTGATATTAGAGACGTGGTGTACTTTTTAACGGTAAGTTATTTATTTATAGTATTAACCCAAAAACGTTTGTTGCTTAAACGCTAAATCATGAATCGATTCATTCAGTTTTTAAAAACATTTTGGTTAGGCCTGCACTGGAGTAAATGGGTTATACTTTGTGTTATAACAAATGTATTAATCCAGCATGTGGTATTTCGAATTGATTTAACATCTGAAAAACGTTTTACCCTTGCTGCCGAAACACGCCGGCTTTGTAATGATCTCCACGATGATGTTCTGATTAAAGTGTATTTAGATGGCTCTATCAATCCCGGATTTAACCGTCTTCATAAAGCCTGTGAAGATTTATTAAACGAATGCAAGCAGTTAAATTCAAAACATTTTAAAATTGAATTTACAACACCGTCTAAAGACCGTACCAAAGAAGAAACGGCTGCGGTTGAAAAACAACTTTATGAAAAAGGGCTTATACCGGAAGATGTTTACGTAAAAAGTGGTGATAAATCTACTGCTTATAAAATTTTTCCGGGCGCCATTATTAGTTATAAAGGTCGGGAAAAAGTATGGCCTATATTTAATCGCCAAAGTGCTGGTGTACCAGCTGAAATATGCATTAACAACAGCATTGAAGATATAGAATACACTTTAACCAATACCATACGAAAACTTCAAGAAACCAAACGTAAAGAAATTACCTTTTTAGACGGGCATGGTGAATTAGACACATTACAATCGTACCGTTTTAGAAGTGCACTTGCCGAATATTATAATGTAAATCATACGGCCATAACACCGGGCCGTGAATTGCGTGCGCTACGAGGAACAGATTTACTGGTAATAGCGCAGCCCGATTCTGTATTTACGGATCGTGAAAAATATGTAATTGATCAATTTATAATGCAGGGCGGAAAAACACTTTGGTTAATTGACCCGCTTTCTACCAATTTAGATTCGCTTCGTAAAGGATTTACACTGGGATTACCACGACCTTTAAATATTGAAGACATGTTATTTAAATATGGTGTTCGGCTTAATACAGGTCTGCTTCAAGATCGTCAATGTGGTTACCTGCGTATTAATGTGGGGTACGATAAAGGTCAACCCCGGTTTGAACTATTTCCCTGGTTGTATTCAGTTTTAGCGCTGCCTCAAAGCCAACATCCTATTGTGCGCAATTTAGATCTTATAAAACTGGATTACTGTAGTACAATAGACACGGTAAGTGCTCCCGGAATACAAAAAACAATTTTACTGCAGTCTTCACGTTATGCGCGTGTAATGCCCGCCCCAGTGCGCATTTCGCTGGCCAGTGTAAAGTTTCCGCCTCGCGAAGCGCAACTTATAAATTACAACCAACCCATTGCTTGTTTACTTGAAGGTACATTTAACAGTTTTACAGAAAACCGTTTGCCTCAAGCATTACTACAAAATCCTGATTTTCATCATGCCGATGTAAGCCTACCAAATAAAATGATTATTGTTGCTGACGGCGATGTAGCTCGAAACGAAATTAATTTTTCAAGCCGTGAAATCCTACCATTGGGATTTGACCGAAATACCAACCAAACATTTGCCAATGCTACATTTTTACTTAACTGTGTAAATTACCTATTACATGATGAAGCCTTATTAAATTTAAGATCTCGCGAAGTTAAATTACGATTATTAGATAAAAAGCTTATAATTTTAAAACGATTAAAATGGCAAACGCTTAATGTATTGGTTCCACTGTTAAGCATTTTAATTTTAGGAGGAACCCTGTATATTTTACGTAAACGCAAATTTGAAAATGGTGCGGATTCTGCAAATTAAACGACTAATGGCTATTGCCAATGCAATTCTACCTGTGTTTTAAGCAAGTTATTTTTTACAGCAAACATTACAACACCAGCTGTATTATTTACATCTAATTTGTTAAAAATATTTTTTCGATGGGTGGCTACCGTATGCGGACTCAAATGCAATTTATGGGCGATTTGCTTATTTGACAATCCTTCTGAAATACAAATAATAATATGCCGCTCACGAGGTGTAAGCAATATACCGTCGCATTGAATGTTTTTTATATACGAATTTAAAACACCTGATTTAGATGTTTTAGACGTTAGTTTAATTATTTTACCGCAGATAAAGTTTAAATTGTTTAATACTGCATTAAAAGCCTCTAAAATTTCTTCTTTCCCGCATTCTTTTAACAAACATGCATGTAAGCTTGAATTTAATAGGTTTTGGTAGTCGGAAAACGATAAAGGCTCAGAAATTAATATCACCTTTAATGACTTTAATGTAGGTAACCAATTTAAAAAATCAGTTGTTGTGATACCAATTGACGGATAATCTAAAACCAATAGGTCAGGCTTTGAAATTTTAATTTGGTGTTGCAAGGCTTTAAAATCTCCGCTAACCGTAGGTACTATCGTTAATCCATGTAACTCACCCACCAATAATTCAAGACCTATTCGGGAAAGAAAATTATTATCTGCAATAAGTACTTTTACCACGCTGCAAAACTACAAATTAAAAAACTTTAAAATGCCCTTTTTGATACACCAAAACTAAAACCCCGTACACGTGTAGTAATCGCTTAAATTAAATGTTTAAAAATTTAGTACATTTGCGCCCTTTAATTATGGGAAATATAACTTTTACAATGATAAAACCCGACGCTGTGGGTTCGCACTATATTGGTCCAATTCTTGAACAAATAAACGCTGCCGGCTTTCAAATCATAGCCCTTAAACTTCTTAAAATGAGTAAGGAAGATGCGGGTCGTTTTTACGTAGTGCACAAAGACCGGCCTTTTTACAATGAATTAACCCAATATATGTCCAGTGGGCCCATTGTTGCCGCCGTTTTACAAAAAGATCAAGCCGTTACTGAATTTCGAAAGCTGATTGGAGCTACAGACCCATCAAAAGCAGAACCCGGAACTATACGTCAGCGTTTTGCTAAATCTATTGCTGCGAATGCCATACATGGTAGCGACAGTGATGAAAATGCACTTATTGAATCTGCATTTTTCTTTTCTGAGCTTGAACGGTTTTAATTTAAGTATTTAATAATCAATATCTTAACTTATTACAGGTTTTAAATAAAACTTGTTAATTTAAATTAAATTGAACATTTTTGTTAATTGTAAACATTCATTCATGAAAACGCCTATCTATAACTTTTCAAAAGCCTTTTGGGTATCCATTTTATTAATCACTTCGGTTTCAATTTTTGCCCAAGGCCCACAATTAAAATGGTCGCAAGCGGGTCCCATATATACCGCCGGTAGAGCCCGAAACATGGTGGTAGATAAAACTAATAAAAGTACTTTATACGTGGGTAGCGTATCCAGTGGTATTTTTAAATCCACTAATGGTGGTTCGCTTTGGGCACCGTTAAACGATCAAGGTAAAGTTCGTAATATTTCTTACTTAGCACAATCTGCAAATTCCACATTATGGGTTGGAACTGGTGAAGGGTTTATACGGTATGGTCAAAAAGCCAAGGCTTTGCCGGGAACAGGTTTGTACAAATTGGTTGGTAACGATTTAGTCCTAGCGGCATCATCTACTGTAATTGGCAATGTAATTAACCGCATAGCCTGTCATCCAACAGATGCCAATAAGTTAGCATTAACAACAAATAAAGGCATTTACATTAGTACTGATGGCGGTTCTACATTTAGCAATGCACAAATTCCTAATTTAAAAACAGATACTGCTTATGGCATGGATGTAAAATTTGCCAGTAACGGTGATTTGTACTGTACCGTTGGAAATGAACGTGGTCACTCACCATTTGGAATTGTTAACGGTCGTATTTTTAAATCTACCAACCTAACGGTTTTTACAAATATCACTCCCACTTCAAATGTTTTGGCCGATGCTAATTATGGACGTATAGAATTGGCTATTGCACCGTCAAATCCTCAGATTATATATGCCTCATGCGCCAATAAAAATTTAACTGCACCTACCGGTGCTCAGTCATTAAATTCAGCATCGCTTAAAGCCATTTTTGTAAGCTATGATGGTGGATCTAATTGGTCACTTGTATTGGCCGGCTCAGCACAGCTCGATCCCCTTTCAAGCAGCGGTGTAATTTCAACGGGCGATTACGCTCATGTATTACTTGTAGACCCCGATGATAGTAACAAGCTCTATATCGGAGGTTATAATTTTTACACATTTAAACGAAGCAATGCAACATCTGATCCTCAGGTATTAGGCACTTGGAATCAATTGGGAAATCCTTTTGCTCGAAATACGCCATTGTTTTTAAATGCCAACACCCATGATATTCAAATTGTAAAATCCGGATCCTCCAGTATATTTTATTTTGTTACAGATGCGGGTATTTACCGTTCCTCTGATATCACCAGTGCCGTTATGCTACCCTCTTTTCAACCTTTTTATAAAGGCTTTGTAACAGGACAATTCAACTCTGTTAGTATTGAACGGTATCCGCTTTCACCTAATGCACAAACTGCATCTAATGGCTCAAGCGTAACCCCTTTAGTTGGATTTTTAGGAGGTACTGGCGGTAATGGAATGACATATTACAGTGGGTCAGAATCAACCGTTTCACAAGAAACCAATTATTTAAGCGGTGAGATTTACAATGTTGAATACTCCAAAATATTAAGTAATGCTGCCCTATTATCATCTGGTAATGGCGCATTATACAAAACATCTAATGTTAAAAATACAATACCTACGCTTTATGACTATAACAAATATACCGGAAACGTAAATAAATTATCGCCTGAAGCTTTAAGTTTTGGTAATACGAATATGAGTACCGGAACGCCATTTAAATTATGGGAAAATTATGGTCAAGTTAATCCTTCGCCTGATATGGCAGTGTTTTACAACGATACCTTACGCGTTCCTACATCAATTACCAATTTCAGTGTTTTAAATTCTCAAACACAATTTACATTTGCTGTTCCGCGTCCCAGCCGATTTTCTGCCATTGATAGTATGGTAATACGAACCGGTACTGTAGTGTTGCCACTTGGATACTCCTTTTCAAATTGCCCTACGCCATTTACCGGTTCTGATTTAAAAGATATTACGGTTAAACTTCCAAATACCTATACATCAAGTTTAACATCTACAAATGTGGTAAGTTCATCCATTACAACAGGGCCGGCACAAGGTGCCATCAGTTGTACTCTAAACCCTTTAACCAAGCTTGATTTTATCTCTGTTAATTTTTCTTCAGCACCATTTGCCACAAAAACCATTACAACCTATACACATTCAGCGGGTGACATTACAGATCCTTCCGTTTATTATCGTGTGTTTGCTACAATTTACTACAAGTATAAAACTGGCGATACTATCAGTGTAACAGACAATTCCATTTCTACCATGATTAACACTTACAAAACGGTGTTAACAAAACCACTATCATGGGCCTATGGTTCACTTCCTGTATACACGCTTACTTCAGGCAACAATGCATCTATTCCATCTTCTACATTTGTATTGAATCCTGGAAATATAAGTCAATCCGGTATGACATTTACTGTAAGTCCACGTTTGCGCACATCATACACCATAACCCAATTAGGTACCTATAATTTTACTGCTAACCCTATTCAATATACATTAAGTGCCTCTGTAAATACCGCCATAACCAATAGTACATTTCAATTAGCCCCAGGTAATATTACCAATACAACAGGTGTTTTTAATGTTGCTTCTCCCAGTGTTGCCACACAATTTACTATTACGCAAACAGGTACCGGAACTAGTGTAGCAACATCAACTTTTGCTATTGGAAATCCAACCTATATTTTAAATCCGGGTGCCATTTCACAATCAATTGCTGTTTTCAGCGGTTTACAACCAACTTCTACAACCGTTTATACTTTAACCTCAGTTAGTGCTAATACACTTTTAGCTGCTGCAAACACAAACACTACATATACAGGTTCTGTAGCCACTACGTTTTCAAGTGTAGGCAGTCCAACGGTATTATTCAGCGCAAACAATCCACTTATTAAAATACCAACCAGCAAATCAGCACGCCTCGCTATGATTTTAAACAATTCCAATATTACCACTAATCCTTCCAATCCTTATGCCATTGTGGTTTCAAAAGCTCCCTTAAATTTAAACGATCCTTTAAATTTTGTTCGTATCAGCCAAAGTGGTTGTTTATCAGATTCTGCCAACGGTAATCCAAGTACAAATACCATTTCAATAATTGGACGACCTATTATGCTGGAATGGAGCAAATCCGGTACCGAGCTTTATTATGCTACAGATTCAAATCGCGTTTACCGGGTTTCTCACATAACAGATATTTTTGATTTATCACCGGCATCCTATTCCGGTAAATTTTATACGGATGTATTTACCTATACAACGCCTGTAAACTCCAATACAGCTAATGTTAACTCGCCCTACAGAACTACCTTAATTGGTAAATTTGACCGTCCGATTACAAGTATTAGCGTTTCAAATGACAACAAAAATGTGGTATTAACCTTTAATAATCCTGATCAGAGTGGATCCACAGGAATTGTAATGTACAACAGTAACGATGCCCGCACTTCAAATACAGCCTCGATCAATTGGGTTAAAAAAGATGATAGCAATTTAAAAAATAATGCCACCTATTGTTCTTTAATTGAAAAGGATGATAGCAAAAAAGTATTTATAGGCACGGACAATGGAATCTTTTATACCTCTGACATTACGGCAAGCCCTGCGGTTTGGAGTAATGTTAACAATAACATGTTACCCAATGTGCAGATTTTTGATATCAAGCAGCAGACTTTTCCGGTTAATTACTGTTATAATTCTGGTCAAATTTATGTGGCAACCAATGGCCGCGGTATTTGGACCAACTCGGATTTTTTCAGCCCTCAATGGGTTGGCATTGAACCTTTAGAATTTAATGAACATGATAAAATGTTGCATGTGTTTCCTAATCCCAGCTCAGGTTCATGTTCGTTTAAATTTTATGCCAACACCACATCTTCTGTATGTGCTCAAATATCTGATGTTCGGGGTGCTGTAATATACAGTGAAATAATTACACCAAATGAAACAGGTGAACAAACGGTAACCTTGCAACACAACGATTTAAAATCCGGCTTGTATTTTATTTCATTAAAAATGGATGATGGCCAGGTTAAATTTGGCAAACTAATTGTTCAACAATAAATTTAACTTAACCCTTTAAAAGCTGCTACGGCAGCTTTTTTTTTGTAATGGAACGTATAACAGAACACGAATCAAAGTATAATAATTTAGAGCAGCAATCTATTACTGATTTATTAGTTTGGATGAATCACGAAGATCAAACTGTTCCTCACGCCATACAGCATTCATTACCTCAAATACAAAAATTAATAGAAGCACTGGTTTTAAAAATCAAACAGGGTGGTCGTTTATTTTATATTGGAGCCGGTACAAGCGGAAGACTCGGCATACTAGATGCAAGTGAGTGCCCTCCAACTTTTGGAGTATCTGAAACACTTGTAAACGGTATAATTGCGGGAGGAGACCGTGCCATTAGAAAGGCTGTTGAATTTGCCGAGGATGATTTAAAACAGGGATGGACAGATTTAAAAGCTCAATCTGTTAATTCCTCTGATTTTGTAATTGGCATAGCAGCTTCCGGAACTACCCCGTATGTAGTTTCGGCATTACAAACATGCCGCCAACATTCAATTGCAACGGGTTGTATTACTTCCAATCCAGGATCTGCAATATGTGAACATGCTGATTTTCCTGTTGAGATCACTACTGGACCGGAATTTGTAACCGGTTCTACGCGCCTTAAGTCAGGCACAGCTCAAAAACTGGTATTAAATATGATTTCAACCATTTTAATGATCCAATTAGGACGTGTCTCCGGAAATCGAATGGTTGACATGCAACTGAGTAATTTAAAACTTATTGAACGGGGTACCCGCATGCTTATGAAAAACACCGGTATTACTAATTACAAAGAGGCCGAGCAATTACTTTTAAAACATGGCAGTGTAAGAACAGCTACCATATTTTATTTTAATACACATCCATAGGTTATGAACTTTGTCGCATCGCCAACCGTATTTCAGTTACAACCTGCTTGGTTTGTAATGCAAAATCACCCTGCATAATCCAATGGTAATACGAAGGTTCTTTTTGAAAAACCTCCACAACCGGTTTATCTTTATGTTTGCCAAATGCAAAAACTGGAATTTGGTCATCATTTATCCATATCCGACCTGCCAGATCAAGCCAGCGGTCTGATTTTGAAAAGCTGGCCAATTCGGGTATTGAGTTAGGAAAGGTATGCCCCGATTTTACAGATGCGGATGGGCTTTGTTGTCCCTTGTAACGGTTTAGTTGCGATTTAAATACATCGGCTGTAGCCTTAACATCTGCCATAGCTTCATGGGCATTGGTTAATTCACGCTGGCAATAAAATGCATAGGCAGCTTTTAAATTTCGGGGTTCCATAAAATGGAAAATATTTTGCACATCAATACATTGGCGGCCTTTTATATCAAATGCTATGTTATGACGTAAACATTCTTCAACAAAGAGTGGAATATCATATTTGTTTGAATTAAAACCGGCCAAATCAGCATTTCCTATAAATTCAATCCATTTAGGTGCCTTCATTTTAAATCCTGGACAATCCTTTATATCAGATTCTGAAATGCCATGCACTTTAAAGGCTTGCTCAGAAATGGGAATACCTGGATTTACCCGTTCTGTTAATCCCGATTCTGTACCATCCGGCATCCACTTCCATAAAGCTATTTCAATAATACGATCGCTTGATATATTTAAACCGGTTGCTTCAATATCTATAAAAACCAAAGGCTTGTTAAGTTTTATATTCATAAGGCATTAAAATAGGTTGTTACCTGATTTGCATTTAAATTAAAATGTTGTGCCACCTTAAAAACAACATCTTCAAAAACAGCGTCAGGACAGGATGCCCCGGATGTAAATGCAATTTTAGGATATTGAGGTAAATGGGGCCACATACTGTTTTCTATGTTTTTTTTATGCAAATTATAATGGTGGATTTGAGTTTTTTGTATGCAATCTGAATGTTCAATAAAAAAAGTAGGACATACCGATTCGCAAATTTCAACTAAATGTGAGGTGTTACTGCTATTATAACCGCCAATTACAAATACCATATCCGGACATACATTGCGAAGTTCTAAAACAGCTTCCTGATTTTCATTTGTGGCATAACACAGAGTGTCTCTGGTTTCTGCAAAATGCAGTTTTAAAGCTTCAGAACCATAGCGTATTTCCAATGCCGATTTTATAATATCGGCAATATGTTGGGTTTCGGATGCTAGCATTGTAGTTTGATTAATGACACCTATACGGGTTAAATCACGTGAAGGTTCAAAGCCTGGACTATAGCGTCCTGTAAAACGTGTTTTAAATTCCCCATCGTCTGCATTGTGTTTAATACATTCTGCAAGGTATGCTGCCTCTTCTGGTGTTCGAATAACTAAAACCGGTGTGTTTTGAATTACTGCCCGTGAAAAAGTAGCACGCGTTTCTTCATGGTTAAACGTTCCATGTATTAGTATGGTATGTTGTGAGGTGGCTAATTTTTCTGCCCGATTCCAAACGCGTTCTACAAATGGACAGGTGGCATCGTAGGTGTGAACCTGTAATTGCAATGCATTAATGGCTGAAAGTACCTCTAAAGAGGCGCCAAATGCAGGTATTATTATTACATCATCCGATTTTAAGGTTTGTAACGGTATTAAGGGATTACCTTGTGTGTCATTTAAAAACTGTACCCCGCGTTGACGTAAATCGGAGTTAACCTGTGGGTTGTGAATCATTTCACTTAGTAAATAAATAGATTTACCCGGATGCTCGTGTAAGGCTTTAAAGGCAATATCAATAGCATTTTCAACGCCATAACAAAAGCCAAAATGACGCGCAATAACAATAGCACAGGTTTCCGTATTTAAAATAAACGGTTGTTTTATTTTACGGTGAGGATCTTGTGTTTTATAGTGCAGTTTTAATTTTGAAATCAGCGGGCTTCGGTAAAATGAAGGCACATTAAACGATTTCATATACAAAAGTACAATTTATTCAGGTTAACAGTATATTGTTAACATCCAAATAGAATTTGAAAATAATGTCTGTTATTTATAATAATCTTTAAAATGTAAAATGCGATTACTTTTATTTATACTGATGTTTTCAGCCTGTGCGCTGCAACGGTACCATACGTTTACCCCCATTCAAAAAGAAGCTGAACAGGCATTAATAAAAGAAGTTGGATATGAAACACGCGCCATAAAGCGTAATGCAATGTTACAATATCTTATAAACTGGTATGGTACGCCTTATGCGTTTGGAAAATGTGAAAAAAGCGGCATAGACTGCAGTTGTTTTTGTAAACGGTTATATGAAACGGTGTATCAAAAGAAATTGCCCCGCACGGTTCGTGAAATTTATTCCCAATGTGATAAAATTGCTGTTAGAAAGTTACATGAAGGTGATTTGGTTTTCTTTAAAATAAAAGGAGATGTGCCTGATCACATGGGCATATATTTGCAATCTGGGTATTTTGTGCATGCCAGCACGTCAAAAGGTGTAGTAATAAGCAGTCTTGAAAATCCCTATTATAAAAAGTATTTTTACGGTTCGGGACGGGTTTAAATGCTTTAAGTATATTTGTTTATGTTTACACGTTTAATACAAGCTTTTCAAAAATTTAATTGGATTGTCACATTAATATTAAGTGCAGGATTTTTATACCTCTTGCTTGCTAGACCAAAACCTGAGGCTGAAAATCAAAAATCATTACCAGTTGAGTCTGTAAAAAGCACTGGTAAAATTGCTTTTGTAAAACTTCAATTACTTAATGATTCCTGTCTTGAAATTCAAGAAATTGTAACAAAAGCCAAACAAGAAAAAAGCCGCATTGAAAACCAGTTTAACATGTTAAGTAATTCGTACCGCTTAAAGCTTGAAGCTTATCAAAACAGCATTAAAGCAGGTATTGAAAGCGATGCCAATCTCAAATCTAAAGCCGAAGAAATTCAAGCAATTGAAATACAGGCGCAACAGGTTCAAAAACAAATGGAAAACCTAGAATTGGATATCCGGCAAAAAAATGATGCCTTTTTAAGCCGTGTAAAAACATTTGTTGCTGATTGGTGTAAGGGACGTTACGATTATGTTTTAACTTACAGTGATGATGTTCCATTGCTCTTATATGGAAATCCGGCTGCAGATATCAGTAAGGCTGTGATAAATCAATTGAATTCAAATTATAAAAATTTAAAATGAGCAGTATAAAAACCAGCTTAATGCCTGTTGCTGAATTTCATGAAGTTTTTGAAATTGGCAATGCCGATACACCCAACCTGCTTAATTCGGAACAATTTGAATTACGACACCGGCTAATGCTAGAAGAAAATGAGGAGTATTTAGAAGCCTGCCGAAATGAAAATTTAGTTGAAATTGCAGACGCCTTAGGCGATCAGCTTTATATTTTATTTGGCACAATTTTAAAACATGGTTTACAACATAAAATTGATGAGGTTTTTCAGGAAATTCACCGAAGTAATATGAGTAAACTTGATGCTGAGGGCAGGCCCATTTTCCGTGAAGATGGTAAAATTTTAAAATCACCCTTATACTTTAAACCTAATATTAGTAAAATATTAAACCGCAATTAAGTACATTAATTTTAGTCACTGCTGGTTTTTAAAAATTTTCGTAGTGCAGCATGTAAGATGTAAATCAATGGCGTTAGCAATACTGCAATGCCCAGTTTTAAAAAGTAGTTTGTTGGTGCAACCTTCCAAAACATAGACCAATTCATAACACCAGGTAATACAAAACCTAAATACAATACCACCAAGGTATCGATGGCCTGTGACAATACCGTACTTCCTGTGCTCCGCAACCATATATAGGAATTTCCGGTTTTTAGCTTTATCCAATGAAATAAACTAACATCTAAAAGCTGTGAAATTAAAAATGCTGTAATACTACCCAGCATTATCCAAGGGGTTTGACCAAACACTGCCTTAAAGGCAGCATCTGAAACGCCTATATCTGCAACTGCCGGAATTTGAATTGCCAATACTACAATTAAAAAACAGTAGGCTATTAATACCGTCGTAATCCATGATAAACGCCGAACGGCTTGTTTACCATAAAATTCATTTAAGGTATCGGTTAATAAAAATACCACAGGCCAAGGTAAAACACCAACAATGGTTATAAAATTATAATGCCATATGCCCCAGTGTACAGGAATTGAAATTATTTTACTTGAAATTAACTCGGCAGTTATTGCATTGGTAATAAATAACCCCGCTAACAATACAAATAACCAATTGCGCTTTTCGTTATTTTGACCTTGGTTTTGCATGTATTAATGGTGTTTTAAAGTATTTTTAGCTAATGCGTTGCATAAAGAAAAACGGCAGTAACCCTATACAAATACTAAGTATAATATTACATGTAAATATTCCGTAAAAGCCATTTAACAGTAATTGATAATTATCATATGTCCACGTTGAAAAAGTGCTTAAGCCGCCACAAAACCCTATTATAAATAAAGGCTGAACAAAAGGCAGCTGATAAAATACTTTTATGGAAATAATTAGGGCTACTATTATACAGGCTATAAAATTAGCAATACATGTTGACCACAGTGTATGAACATTGCACAAAGTAATCAGTCGTGAAAGTAAAAATCGAACTACACTACCCAATCCTCCTCCTATAAACACGAGAAAGTAGGGCATTTACTTTATTATATATTCAAATATTGCTTTTCGGTTTTTCTTGTGTATGGTCTCAATGCAAGTAACGTCTCCGTTACAAGTTTCATCATCGTAAATGGATCCCTTACCTTCCATACCAATAATTTGTTTACGGCTTACACCTTTTGAAATCATATAATCGGCAGCTGCACGCGCGCGACGCTGCGATAACATCACATTAAACATTTTAGCACCTTTAGAATCGGCAAAGCCATAAATTTTTACCTTAACTTTTGGATTTTTACGTAAAATTTCAATGTTTTGATCTAACACTGCTTTATATTCTGGAAGCAATGTGGCATCACTGTAATTGAAATAAACGGGTGAAGAATTAAATTGTAAATCCATCATTTCTTTTCCGCCAACAACAATTGAGGACTCGGCTTTTGAAATATCCAATTTTTTAACCTCTTCTTCACTTACCTGAATCATTGTGGTATTAAAGGGGTTTATTATGGAGTTGCAGGAAACTATGGGCTGAATACAAGTATCGCATACTGCAATTAATTTAAAAGTCACTTTATATTCTCCAGACATAACATAGTCGTGAAAAAAGCCTGCCTCGCGAAGTTGATCTTCTGGTAAGGGCTGTAGGGGCGTAATGGGTTTATCATTTACCAGCCATTGAACACTTAATACCTTAACAAAATCAGGTATGCTAACTTGTATTCGATTTTTAAAATCCATCTGATTATCATCACTTAATTTTAAATCCATTGTTAACAGATTATCTGCAGGACATGCGGTGGGTATATCTGTTTTGGAAATTATTCGGTATAAATCTAAATCTCCAGAGCCTTTGAATCGGTTTGAGGCAAAATATCCAATGGATTGATTTGCATTCCAAACAATACCAAGTTCATCATCCGGAGAGTTTAATGTAGCACCTAAGTTTAATGGTTTTGACCAAGTTAAGTCATTACGCTGGGAAACATATAAATCCATATTTCCAAAACCCGGAAATCCGTTACTAGAAAAATATAAGGATTTACCATCGGATGTTATAAAAGGGAAACGCTCATCCATGGCCGAATTAACTGTATTACCTAAATTTTCAACAGGTCCCCATTGACCCAATGCGTCTTTTTCAATTTTAAAAATATCATAGCCACCATTACCGCCTAACGTATTAGAAGAAAAATACAACTGATTGCTATCAGATGAAATCCAGGCGTCTTGTAAATTTTCTTTAAAAAGATTTGAGGGCGCCATTGCCAAGAGCGCAGAATCTAAATTATTGCCCTTTAGATCTACGGATATTTTTTGCTTAGCTAAAATGGCACGGGAATCACCGGCTATTTGTATTAACTCAGGGATATTACTTAACTTTTTAGTTTCGGTAAAGGATTTTGTAAAGTTTATTAATGCGGGATATCCCATTAATCCTGTGGGTTCGAGCGAGGTTTTATAAACATTGTTTATAAAATGAAAATCACTGGTATTTATTTTTTCCTTGCTTTTGTCTTTCCGCTGGGAATTAAAAACAATGGAACGGCCGTTGTCAAAAATAACTGGCCTGTACTCCGGCATATCAGTATTAACATTACGGCCTAAATTAACCGCAAAATATTTCTGAAATAAAGGCTCAGAACCATTACGCATTGCATATTCACAGTCTTGAATTTGTTTTTGCATATAGGGTTTAATGGCACTGGCATCGTCTTGTACTTTAAATTGCAAAGCCCGTTCATAAAATGCTATGGCCTCTTTAAATCTACCACGGCTTTGATAGGATCTTGCTGCATTTAAAATAAGTTCGGGCATGGTATCGCCATTAGCGTATTTCATAGAACGCTCAATAAAAGGCAGTGCAGCACCAGGATTATTCATTATCATGCTACTTAAAAGTCCCATAGCTTTGTTGGCTTCGGCAGAAGTTGAATCTGCAGTGCTGGCCATATTGTAATACGTTTTTGCTTTACTGATGTCACCCTTAATCATGGCCGTGCCGCCTTTACGAACATATTTTTGGCTTTGGGCTTGAACCTGTATTAAAATTAAACTAAGGAGTATGGTGTAATGTAGTTTCAACATGTTCAAATTTAATAATTATTCTCGTAAATTAGACCCTTGTTTATAGTTAATTCATTAATTTACTGATATTTAGATGTTAAAATATCTTTGTGCATTAGGTGTACTTGTTTTAAAGTTAAATTTTAATGCCCAAAGCTTTCCGCCCCCAGCCGGACATGCAGGAAGTACTGCCATTTCAAAAGATAGTATAATTTTTACAAGCTGGGCCCAACGCTGTACTGTAAACAGGGGTTACCAAGATATTTCTCAACCCGCATTAGGCAAAGCTACTGCAGGCCAAGCAAACGATGCCACCGGTAAAGATTTACAGCCATTGGCCGTTAGTTTGGGTGATGGCGGAAGCGCCATTTGTGAGTTTGAATCTCCGCTATACAATGGTCCTGGATTTGATTTTGCCGTTTTTGAAAATGGATTTAACGATGTGTTTTTAGAATTTGCATTTGTAGAAGTAAGTTCAAATGGCATTGATTTTTTTAGATTTCCAAATACCAGTAATACCTCCACACTAATTCAAACCGGTCCATTTGATACCACCAATACCCGATTAATAAATGGCTTGGCCGGCAAATACAGAGCGGGCTACGGAACACCCTTTGATTTAAGTGACATACAAGACGCAGTGGGTTTAGACAAAAACAATATTTGTTTTATTAAAATACTAGATGTAATTGGTGCTGTTTCCGGATCACATAAATCTCTTGATTCTCAGGGCAACGTCATAAATGATCCCTGGCCGACTCCCTTTTCAAGTTCAGGATTTGATTTGGATGCTATAGGGGTAATACATGCAAAACCTGTTGGTTTAAATAAAATGTATTCTAAAACATGCCCATTAATTATACAGAATCCCATTTCAAAACAACATTTAAGTTACGCTTTAAGCTTGCACCCTGATTTAAAACTCTACAACATAATACACCAACCCATTCAATACCTTACAGAAGGTTTAATTTTTATTAAACACGGGAATGATTGCATTCACCGTATATTGGTGATGCCATAATTTTAAATTAGAATTTACTGCTGCGCTCGTTTATATATAAACATAGCAATTATTGCAAATATCAAATTGGGAAACCAAACAGCCAGCCAAGGATAGGTAAAACCGGTTTTAGCTAAAGTAGCAAATACATATTGCATACCTATGTATATAAAACAAAGCAATAAGCCAAGTGCCATTTGTAAACCTACACCTCCCCTACTTTTTCGGCTTGAAAGACTAACTCCGATAAACGTTAATATAACCGTTGAAATGGGAAAAGCCGTGCGTTTATGATGTTCTACTTCCATAATTTCAATGAGGTCTGAACCCTTTTCGCGCTCGGCTTTTATATACGCTTGCAATTCAAAATAATCTTTTGCATCAATTTTACTTTCTTCACGCCACATATCAGCCGGATAAAATGGTATGGTTAAAGTAGAATGATCCACAAAGCGACGTGCTCTGGAATAATATACTAATCCCAAACTATCGGGCTTTGAAGCATTTAAGTACGAATGCGTAACAAAATACATATTCCAACAACGTTTTAAGGTGTCCCATTGCATTCGGTCTGCGTATAAAAACTCCGTCATCCTGCCATTTTTAAAAGTTTCTAGTGTAACCCGGTATGCACTATTAGTAATATTATCATAACGTTCCATATACAAATTTTGTTGTGGTGATATGCGCTTGTGTATATGTTGTTGGTTGGTGTTGTAATTTTTATTCATATAGCGGTCTTCAAATGCAATTTTTCTTTGAAAAACACCGGGTAATACAAAATGATTTAAAACTAAAATAAACAACGCTATCCCTAAAGAGGTTACAATGTAAGGGCGAAGAATTCTAAAATAGGAAATGCCCCCCGATAGCAAGGCTATAAATTCACTCTTTTGGGCCATTTTTGATGTAAAAAAAACCAATGAAAGGTATAAAAACATAGGACTAAATTGTACACCATAATACGGTATAAACATGGCGTAGTAATCCCAAATTATTTCACGAAGTGGAATGTGATTACTTGTAAAACTTCCAATTTTGTCTTTAATGTCAAAAACAATAAAAATAGAAAGTATTATAGCAAGAGAAAACAGGTAGGTTCCAATAAATCGGCGCATGATGTACCGTTCAAAAATTAACAGCTTCATAACTTTTGATTTAAAATTTCAACCATTTGCGTTTTCCAGGATGTAAATGTACCGTTTGCAATATGTTGACGTGCATCTGCGGTTAATCGTTGATAAAATCTCAAATTATGCAAACTTGCAATCTGCGGACCCAGACGTTCTCCAGCAGCGAATAAATGCCTGATATAACTTTTAGAATACCCCGAAATAGGACTCTCTGGGTCGCTGGCATCCAACGGACTAAAATCGTGTTTCCATTTTTCATTTTTAATATGAAGCATGCCCGAATAGGTATACAATAAGCCATGTCTTGCATTGCGTGCCGGTAATACACAATCCATCATGTCTACGCCACGGGCAATGCATTCTAATACATTTTGGGGAGTACCAACGCCCATTAAATAGCGCGGTTTATTTTCAGGTAACAAGGCCGTAACCGTATCGGTTAAATCATATAGTAAAGCCGAGGGTTCTCCTACACTCAGTCCGCCAATTGCATAACCGGCCTGGTCTAGTGCACTTACAAACTGTGCTGAATACGTTCGCCATTTTAACGATGTTCCGCCCTGAACAATTGGAAACAATGCTTGTGAATACCCGTATACAGATTGTGTTTCACTAAACCGGCGAATACAACGCTCAAGCCAACGATGGGTTAAATGCATAGAATGTTCCGTTTCTGATTCTGAGGATGGATACGGTAAACACTCGTCAAATGCCATTATAATATCGCCACCAATAATACGTTGTATGTCTATAGCAAGTTCTGGCGTTAGTTCATGTCGGCTACCGTCTATATGGCTTTTAAAAACGGCGCCCGATTCTGTAATCTTGCGATGCTGTGCTAAGGAAAAAATCTGATATCCCCCACTATCTGTTAAAATAGGTCCATTCCAATTCATGAACTTATGCAAACCGCCTGCTGCATTTAACACAGAGGTTCCGGGGCGTAAATATAAATGGTATGTATTTCCGAGCAAAATGGGTGCATTAACAATGTTCTTAAGTTCATATTGGTGTATACCTTTAACCGTACCTTGAGTGCCAACAGTCATAAAAACAGGGGTTTGTATTGTACCGTGCGCCGTTTCCAATTCCCCGCAACGGGCCTTAGAATGAATATCCGTATGTGATACGTTAAACTGCATATTTAAAGTTACAATTTGAAATGTAGGGCATCCCGTTATAAACTTTTTAATTGATGTAAAATTGCTTTAAAGTTTTCACATACCGCAGCAATTTGTAAACCGCTGATATCAATAGTATGTTTTTGTTCTGGCATATACACAACCTGCATGCCGGCTGCAATTGCTGCCTTTAAACCATTTAAAGAATCTTCAATAGCCCAACATTCATAGGGTTTAAATTGTAATCCCTTAATGGCATTGTGGTATACTTCGGGGTCTGGTTTGGCCTTTTTACACTGTTCAGCAGAACAAGCCACTTTAAAGTACGAATTCAGTTTTAAGTGATTCAATACACAATGCATTATTGCTTGAGATGATGACGTTGCCAATCCCAAACCAATATCCTTTGATTTAGCATAATTCAATAAATCAACACATCCTTCAAATGCACTACCATGGCTAACAATTAAAGTCATCAGGTGTTGTTCAATAGCCGTTACCAATTGTGAAACACTAATGGTTTTAATTTTAAATTGATTAATCCAGTATGCAGCTACCTCGTTAATGCGTTGTCCAGTTGTAGCACGGCAATCATTTTCGGTAAGCATCATGCCATGTTTTGCAAACTCAGCCATCATGGCTTTTTTCCAAAGCGGTTCAGAATCAATTAGCACGCCATCCATGTCCAAAATAATAGCTTTTGGAAAATCTAAATTGTTCATTATTTTGTTTAATACCTACAAATATACCCTATGTATTTTTCATTACAGAAAATACCTTTGTAAAGTGATATTTAATTTTAGCTTTTCACTTTTTGAAACCTGTATTTTCGGTTTAGGTGTTATTTTATGGCTTTTGTTAATACTGCATCTTTTTCGTATGCACCGTATTATTGCAACCAAGCCACCTACTTTTAATACCATTCCACTGTCAGTAATTATTTGTGCGCGAAATGCAGACACCCATTTAACAGAATTTTTACCCAAGGTGTTAAATCAGCAATATCCCAAATTTGAGGTAATTGTAGTAAATGATTGCAGTTATGATACCACCGAACATGTTTTAGATGCGTATCAAAAGATTTTTCCACACTTGCGTTATACCACTATTAAAGAAGATGAATATTACAAGCATGGGAAAAAATTTGCTGTATTGGTTGGTATAAAAGCGGCTCAATATGAACACCTGGTATTTACCGATGCCGACTGTTACCCGCACACCGATACATGGCTTGATGAAGTTGCGGCTTCCTTTGGACAAGAGCATGCAATAGTTATGGGTTATGGCGCATATGAAAAACAAAAAGGGCTTTTAAATGCACTCATCCGATGGGATACATTTTACAATGCAGTTTTTTTTCTAAGTAATGCGCACCGGGGTAAGGCCATTTCCGGTGTTGGTCGTAATATGGGCTATTTAAAATCTCTATTTTATAAAGAAAAAGGGTTTTCAAAGCATTATCATATTGTTTCGGGTGATGATGATTTATTTATAAACCATGCTGCACCAAAATGCAAAAGCGCCATATATACCAATAGTAACAGCATAACGTACTCAATTGCCAAAACTACATTTTGGAGCTGGACATTACAAAAAGCGCGGCATTTAACTACTGCACCATATTACACAAAAAGTTCTAAAATCAAATTGGGCTATCATTTTGTATTACTCTATGGGTTTTATGGTTTTATAGCAGCGGCCTGTACATTTTATATCTTGCTCCCTTGGGCACTAACAATATGGTTTGTAAAATCTGTAGCTCATTTTTTTATCATGCGACGCGCATCAAAACAATTACTGGAACAAGACTTAAACTACAAGTTTTTATACACCGAACCCCTCTGGCTTTTACTTTTACCATGGTTTAAAATTCAAAGCTTACGTTTTAAACCCGAATTTTGGATGCGCTGATGGATTTACCCCTTCACTTTACAGATAAAGCCAAACGTGATTTAGAGCTTGTAAATGCTTGTAAAATGGGAAAACAATGGGCATTTACACAATTGCTGGGTCTGTACCGTGAAAGTGTATATTTTATGATGCTTAAACTAAGTCAAAACGAAACAGATGCCGAAGATCTTATGATGGAAGCATTTTCAAGGGCATTTAAAAATATTGAACTTTACAAACCTGAGTTTGCATTTAGTACATGGCTATTTAAAATTGCCAGTAACAATGCTTTAGATTTTTTAAGAAAGAAAAAGCTGCGTCAATCCATATCATTGGATGCTGAACAGTTTGAACATATTAATCCGGGTGATGCCGGCACACCTGAACATTTCCTGCTGCAACGTGAACGTAAAACAGAACTTAATGCCGTTATTCAACAATTAAAACCGCATTATCAAAAAATAATTGAACTTTATTATTTTGAAGATTTAAGTCAAGATGAAATTTCCAAAACCTTAAACATTTCCATTTCTGCTGTTAAAGTTCAGTTGTATAGAGCTCGAAATTTGCTTATTGAAATTCTTAATAAAAACCCTAATGGACCCCGGACCGGCATTTAAAGATATATTAAACGCTCAAAAATTAAATCAACTTGAGCAATTTGCCAAGGCTTTAATAACATGGAATAAACATGTTAATTTAATTTCACGTAAAGATGAGTCTTTTATTTGGCAACATCATATTTGGCATGCCCTTAGCATAGGCTATTTTCAAACATTTAAACCCGGTGAAACATTACTCGACATCGGAACCGGAGGCGGCTTTCCGGGACTTCCGCTGGCCATCGCATTGCCGGAATGTAATTTTATTTTAATGGATAGTATTGAAAAAAAAATTCACGTTGTTAATGCCCTCATAAAAGAACTTAATATTACAAATGCCATAGGTGTCCGATCGCGTTTTGAAGAAAGCCGCCATGCTGCAGATTGGATTGTCAGTAGAGCCGTAACACAATTTCCAAAATTTATGACCTGGGTTAAACCGTATCATTTTAATGCGAAAGCCCTAAACACTATGCAAGGAGGCATTTTATACCTAAAAGGCGGCGATTTAAAAACCGAAATGGAGCAATGGTTTTCGCGTTCTACCCAGTATTCATTATCTGATGTGTTTACAGATACCTATTATGCTGAAAAAAAACTAATCAAACTAGGACTGGATGGAATACAATTTAAACCCCATGCTGTTCCCAGTACTGTATTGCCAAAACATAACCCTCTAAACCCAAACCCGAAATAGTCCCTTTGCATTTGCCGGCAGAATACAACACATGCCGTGCCGCCTCTCGTGAAAAAATATTAGAAAGATGTACTTCTATAAATGGTACGGAAATTGCTGCAAGAGCATCTGCAATTGCCAATGATGTGTGTGCATACGCACCCGGATTAATTATTCCGGCATCAAATTGTTGTGATTGCTGAATGGCATCCACCAATTCGCCTTCTATATTACTTTGAAAACAGGTAAGTTCTATATGATGAAATCGCTGCTTCAAGGCGATAAAAAACGTATCCCATGTTTGAGTGCCGTAAATATGAGGTTCTCGGCTACCCAATAAGTTTAAATTTGGCCCATTTATAATCCCTATCTTCATAGCTCTAAATTACTATTTTGAAATCAAGTTTAGAGCAGTATTCAACACTTCAAGAGGCCTTTAGAAACTATTTAAGGCTTGAAAAGTCGCTTGCCATGCATTCTGCCGAAGCTTATGCGCATGACCTTGATAAACTCATGCAATATTGCGAACCCTTACAACTTGATTTACTTTCATTGAATTTACAACACTTACGAAGCTTTACCGCGTGGCTCACAGCTTTGGGTTGTGCCGCATCAACACAGGCCCGCATAGTTTCCGGCGTTCGTGCTTTTTTTAGTTTTTTAATTGAACAGCAATACATTACCAGCAATCCGGCAGAGGGCCTCGAAAGTCCAAAACTAAGTCGTATGTTACCCGATGTGCTTTCTGCAGAAGAAATCCAATTGCTTATGCAGGCCATCCCCTTACATACAAATGAAGGCTTGCGTAACCGAAGTATCCTCGAAACGCTATACGGTTGCGGACTAAGGGTAAGTGAGGTTATTCAGCTTAAACTATCACAATTGTTTTTTAACGAAGCTTACATTAAAAGTATTGGTAAGGGAAATAAAGAACGCTTAATCCCTATTGGTGACACGGCCATTCGCTTTATAAAACGTTATATAAACGAAGTACGTTCTACGTATACCATATTACCTGCTTATGCCGATACCCTATTTTTAAACCGTAACCGTAAACCGCTTAGCCGGGTAATGGTATTTTATATCATTAAACACGCTGCACGTCAGGCAGGACTTACAAAATCCATTAGTCCGCATACGCTCCGGCATTCGTTTGCCACGCATCTAATAGAGGGCGGCGCCCATTTACGCGCAGTTCAAGACATGCTGGGTCATGAAAGTATTACTACAACAGAAATTTATACCCATCTCGACCGGCAATTTGTGCGTGAAAATATTTTAAGTTATCACCCTCGAAATAAAAATAAGTACCTTTAAAGCACCGCTATGAAAGTGCGTATACCCCGTACCACATTGCTGCAAGCATTTCAACACATGTGTACCGCAAAGCACATGTCAGAATTGTTTGAAGCCAACAAAGATGTTACAGCAAAATATGTACACGCAACTTCTCGCGGCCATGAAGCAATTCAAATTGCCTTGGGACTGCAACTCCTACCTCAAGATTTTGTGAGTTTGTACTACCGTGATGACAGTGTTTTGTTAGCTATGGGTTTACAACCCTATGAACTTATGCTTCAACTTTTAGCCAAAGCCGATGATCCCTTTTCGGGTGGACGTACGTATTATGCACATCCCAGCCTGAGGCGTCCGGATATGGCCAAAATTCCTCATCAATCAAGTGCTACAGGCATGCAGGCAATTCCAACTACTGGTATTGCCATGGGGCTAAAATATAAATCATCCTTGGGCTTAACTACAGGTACGCCTCCTGGTATTGCTGTATGCTCATTAGGAGATGCCAGTTGTACCGAAGGTGAAGTTTCAGAGGCCTTTCATATGGCTAATCTCAAACAATTACCCATTTTATATCTTATACAGGATAACGATTGGGATATTAGTGCCCATTCAAGTGAAATTCGAGCGCAATCGGTTTTTGAATCTGTTCAGGGATTTAAAGGCATACATGCCGAACGTGTAGATGGTACTGATTTTATTGCTTCGTATAATATCCTAAAAAAATGTATAGAACTTGTGCGCGACGAAAATCGCCCGGTGCTATTACATGCTCAAGTGCCTTTGTTAAATCACCACACCAGTGGTGTACGTAAAGAATGGTACCGAGATGACCTAGAAGCGGCTCAAAAACGAGATCCCTTTCCTAAATTATATCAACAATTACATTTATCAGGCGTTTCTGCTGCCGAACTTTTAGAAATAGAAAATGAAAGCCGTGCGCGGGTTGCATCAGATTATCAACGCGCACTTAATGCAAAAGATCCTGAACCTGAAGATTTATATACACATGAGTTTGCTCCCACGCCTATTACAGAAGAATCGGGAGAGCGGGCACCAGAAGGTAAATTACCCACAGTTATGGTAGACAGTGCCCTGTTTGCCATTCGTGAACTTATGACAGAACATCCCGAGTGCTTATTATACGGTCAAGATGTTGGCGCACGATTAGGGGGTGTTTTTCGTGAAGCTGCTACTTTAGCACAACAATTTGGATCGCATCGTGTGTTTAATACACCCATTCAAGAAGCCTTTATTGTTGGCTCAACTGTGGGTATGAGTGCTGTAGGATTAAAACCCATAGTTGAGGTTCAATTTGCCGATTATATTTGGCCGGGTTTAAATCAATTATTTACCGAAGTAAGTCGTAGTTGTTACCTGAGCCATGGCAAATGGCCTGTTAGTATGGTATTGCGCGTTCCCATTGGTGCCTATGGCAGCGGAGGCCCCTACCACTCAAGTAGTATAGAAAGCGTACTTTGTAACATAAAAGGCATTAAAGTGGTTTACCCCAGTACCGGTGCTGATCTCAAGGGCCTTATAAAAGCGGCATACTACGACCCTAACCCGGTAATTATTTTAGAACACAAGGGATTGTATTGGAGTAAAATTAAAGGTACTGAAGCTGCTAAAACAATTGAGCCCTCAGCCAATTACAAAATTCCAATTGGTAAAGGACGCATAGTATTGGAAGCCCAGAATCATTTTTTAACAAGTGGAAAAAGTATTTTAATTATCAGCTACGGCATGGGTATATACTGGGCTCTGCAGGCCGAACAGCACTTTAAGGGTCAAATAGAAATCCTAGATCTCAGATCCTTGTACCCACTGGATGAAACCTTAATTACGGAGCGCTCCAAAGCACACGGAAAGGTGTTAGTGCTTACCGAAGAACCTGTAAATAACTCTTTTGCACAAAGTATTGCAGCACGCGTTTCAGAACAATGTTTTGAATTTTTAGATCAGGCCGTACAAGTATTAGGCGCCGAAAACGTACCTGCAATACCGCTTAATAGCCGGCTGGAATTTGAGATGCTTCCTAATGCAGAAAAAGTAGCTCAAAAACTATCCCGTATGCTTCAGTATTAAGGCTCAATCGTTTTTAATACCGCTTGATTAACGCTAACCTTATACGTTGATTTTAAATATTCCAACCAATCTTTATCAAGTTGGGCTTGATAATCAGCAGTAAGCATGCCTTTACACTCCCCAAATGTTTTTAATGTTTTTGGTATAATACGTGTAATATGGTATACTAAAACTTTTTTGTCTTGGCTGTCGGAACTGTTTTGATCTAAAACTCCCGGCTTCCATGCCGCATCCAGCATTTTGTTTTCACCTTTTAAAAATTGAACCTCAGATGCACTTATTATATTGGATTTTGAAAATTTATCCATAAGCGCCTTTTGGCTAGTATTTTTTTTCAATAAGGCTCTTACCTCAGATGCTGTTTTTTCATTCGGGCAATAATATATGGTAACTTCAGCCCGTTCATCCCACTGGTATTTAGATGCATTTGATGTAAAAAAAGACTTAAGTCCCAATGTGTCTTTAATAGCTCTGCTCCAAACCATTTGATCGGTTAAATCAAAAAGTAAAATACCATCACGGTATTCACGATATAAATTTGCAAAGTCTGTATTTTTAAATTCAAGCTGAGCGTCTTCAAATGCAACAATCTGTTCGTTTTCCCAAATAACATACGCTTGCTTTACAATAGGCATAATTTCGGAAGTTGAACGAAACGTCATTTGACTTTCTAAGTACTTGGCAAAATCATTTTGGGTGTACGCTTTATTACCGAGGGTAAACAGTGTTTTATTTCCGAGCTTTTCAGCAGCCTTCGCCTGCCATGTTGCTTTTAAAAATGTAGAATCTACAACTTTAGAAAATTCATCTAAGGCTTTTGGAAATGCTTTAAAGTTATTTTCAGATTTAACGCGTGCTATTAACATTTTGCGTCCCATCTGAGATCTGGAGTCTTTAGAAACCTTTAATTTCAGCTCGCTTTTAATTTCTTCATAATTATTTGAACGTTTTAATTCAATACGTTTAATAATATGCCAACCAAAAGGCGTTTCTACGGGATCTGATACTTGTTCGTTTTTTTCTAAAGCAAACGCAGCATCTTCAAAAGCTTTGGCATACCGACCTGATTTAAAGGGTTGCAATTGACCACCGCGGTCTGCGCTTTGCCGATCATCGCTATAACGCCTGGCTTCATCTTCAAAACGGGCACCATTTTTAATGCGTAAAGCTATGCTATCAAGTTTTAATCGTGCATTTTTACGGTCAACATCATTAGCATTTTTTGGAAACTTACACATGATGTGGGCTACAAATATTTCACCACGATAGGGCCTGCGATCTTCCACTTTAATTATATGATAACCAAATTTAGATCGTACAATAGTACTTAGCGCTCCGGTTTTAGTATTATATGCAGCAGATTCAAATGGATAAACCATATCAAAGGCTGTAAAATAATTCAAATCGCCCTTGTTATCAACTACTGAGGGATCATCGCTGGTTTTAGGTGCTATTGCGTGAAAAGGATCTGAAGTGCTTGAATATAAACTAGAAAGGGATTTAATGGCATTTAATTTGATATGATATAAGGAGCTGTCTTTTCCTTTTAATAATTTTTGAACCTCTGATGTGTTTTTCAATAACTTCTCGTATTGAGCAATTTCTGCAGTGGTAGGAAGTTTTCCCAAAACTGCATTACGTATTAATGAAATACGGGTCCAGGCTTCAATGGTATCTTTTGGTAAAGCATTTTCATCAATCCTAACTAAAATATGCGACGCGCGTATTTCTGTTTGTAAACGCTCAAATGCTTCACGTAAAAGTTGTTCATTGGTGTTTTTATCAGTTAAATACGGAGCCGCCAATTGTCTCCGGTATCCGGATAACTCGTTTTTAAAACTGCGCAACGTGTCTAATCCTAATCGTTCGGCTTCAAAAACTTTACTTTTAAAAAGTGAAAATAATTCAACATACTCATTAAGATTTTTTTGATTAGATGTGCCCTTGGGATTATTTTTTCGATAAACTGCCTCAAATTCAGATTTCAACACAGCACGGTTATTAATGGTCATAATTGTTTCTGTGGCAGGTGTTTGGGCAAGCACTGTAGAAAATGAAATACAGGCTATCAATTGTAAAGTTTTAAGTTGCATCATTTTTTTATTTGTTAAAGAGTTCTGAAAGTTTTTGTTCTAATGCCGAACCGCGTAATTCTTTGGCTATTATAATACCATCTGGGCCAATGAGAAAATTTTGAGGTATACTGCCTACGCCATATAATTGACCAACTTCGTTTGACCATCCTTTTAAATCAGATACCTGCGTCCACGTAAGCTGGTCTTGCTTAATGGCATTTAGCCACGCTTCTTTGTTTGAGTCCATGGATATACCTAATACCGTAAAGCCTTTATCTTTAAACTTTTGATAGGCTGCAACTACGTTTGGGTTTTCCATACGACAAGGTCTACACCAGGAGGCCCAAAAATCAAGCAATACATATTTACCTTTAAAATCAGACAAGCTAATAGATTTTCCTTCGGGGGTATTTTGTTTAAAATCATTGGCTTTAAAGCCTACCGTTGAACCCTGCGCTTTGTTAATTTTGGATTCAATGAGCGTATAAAATTTTGTGTTTTTAAGTGCTGTTGTATTAAGATGCGAAAATGCTTCTTGGGTTTCACTTAAAGGTAAAGATGGATGTGAAAGATCTGTATAAATTATATACGCACTAACCGGAGAGCTGGGGTTTGACTTTACAAAAGCCTTTATGCTATTTAAATAATGGGTGTTTAGATTATTAAACTCTTGGCTAATTTGATTCATTTTAGTTTGATCGGCTCGTTGTGCAGCTTCTTGATATGCCGATTGTAATGCCATTTGTGTGGCTACAATTTGCGCCTGCATAATTCTGTATTGCATATACACCTGTTGCGATGTGCCTCCAGAAATAGCAGAATACGCAATGGAATCTTTAGATTTTATATCAACTGAAATTTCACCCGGATCGCAAAAAAAGAAACACATAGGCTGTGCCTCAGGATTTGAAGCATAGCTAAACCAATATAAATTGGGCTCTTCAGATTGTAACTTCACGTTGATTTTTGATTTTCGAATTATTACGGAATCTTTAAAATAGACATCGTTCCATTTATGATGAATATATAAAACAGATCCGTCAGCACTTTTTACTGAACCTTTTAATGTAAAAGTAAAACCGTTTCCTGCAATGCCATTTAGCATTTGAAAACAAAATCCAATTATTAAAAAATAAGCTTTCATGAGCAACAAAATTATAAAAATAAAGCCCGGTAAACCGGGCTTTAGCGTTTTTTAAATTGAATTAAAACTGCCACCAATCGTGTTCTAACTTAAAAATGTCATTTTTAACACGTTCAGATTCTAAAAGTGCATCTATGCCTTTAGCATAATCGCTTATTTTACGATCATACACATTGGATTCGCGTGTAATTTGGCTATTAAACTGACGTTTCCAAAATACATCTTCATAGGTGCGTCGTTCGGCATCATTATCCACATTAAATACCTCATTATTTGCAAAAAACTGACGCCATTCCGGAAAATAAATCCAAATCCAATTAGTACAACCAACATCTTCATTATCTGTGCCGTCTGCTTTTTTGGGTACTACATTAATTCCGAGCGAAATTATTCTGGAATCCATAACTCCGCGCTGTTTATCAAAAAACCAGTCTTCTTTAATATCTATCCCGCAAAAATTATTATAAATCCATTTGCAATCACTACTTGACTCCCCCATAACAAAAAATTCACAACCTGGATCGCCTGTACCATAGCCATCGATTTTCTGCTTTGGACATCCAGTAATTGAATCCATCAATGGATTTCCATTAGCGTCAAGTTCTGGCGATATTGATCCACCACATTGTTTCCCATCAGTTGATACTTTACTAACTTGTGTTGGACATGTAATCCTACATAAATTTTTCATAAGATCTTTTTTGTCTACAGGCTCTAAAAATTCATCGTCCTTATATGCTATAGGTGGAGCAGATGAAAATTGGACTTTTTTACCTTGAAAAGTTGCTGAACCATCTGCATTATATTCAGCGCCTAATTGTTTAACAATCATTTGAATAAATGAGGTACGATCGCGTGATTCTTCTAAAGGAAACTTAAATACCTGGTTACGACGTTCGCGAATATCAATGGATCGCCATACCCGTTTGTGCCAGGTCACATCGGCCTCACGCACATAAACATAGGGAACCAAAAAACGACCTTCGGAATTTTCTTTTTTATATGCTCCAATGGGTCCGTCCTGAATTGGCGAACTGGCAGGATCTAAAACACCCTGCTGTGCATTTAGAGATTGAAATAAAAATGTCAAAGAAAGTAGACATATATGTATTCCAAATATATTTGGTTTTTTGTTTCCTGTTTTCATATTTAGCGATTAACTTTAATAATGCAAGGAATAGTTGTAATAACCTTTGCGGGATCCATAATAGATGCTGAAATACTAATTTTTGAACCGGGATCAGCACCTTTAAAAATTGCAGATGCCTGAGGTGATAAATTTGGACCAGTTCCTGTTGCTTCTGTATATTTTCCTTTAACTAAACCGCTTACTTCCCAACTTTGTGTAATATAATTAGCCTGAAAATTAAAACCATTACTTCCAGCTACTAAAGCGGCTACATTTGATAATGAAGATTTTGGCAAACTACTCGGCGAAAACACTCCGGCGATTTTTAATTCTGGTTTTGGTAAGGGTAAAACAGTAAATTTTATTGGGGGTCCCTGCGGTTTAGAGCCGGTTTTAGTTTTAGCTGAAACGGTAATCATACAATCCCCCGTGCTTCCAAATGTACCAATATAGTGTCCCGGTTTATCTTGTCGGAAATTTGCTCCACCACCAGTTGAAGATACAACCAAATCAGCTGGTGCAATACCCGCAGCTGATACAGTTATTGGATTCTCAACACCACGGTAAAATACTTGCATTTTATCTGCAGAAACAGCTGCTGCAGGCGGCGCAACCTTATAAGTTTGTTCAAAAGGGTAATATTTAAAATTACCTTCAGGATCTTTGTATTTTATAACACCTTTGTAAGTTTGCTCTCCAATACTTCCACCTGTAGATTTATATACACCCTCTCCATCCACAATTTCAACTTTAGTTCCTGAAGCACCGCCAGCAGCAGCAGCAGAATCTACTCCAATTAATACTTCCATATCTTCGGGACGAATTGAAGATGAGGAAGCACCTATAAATATGTTGGCTGTATATTGATCTCCTTGTTGTATATAAGAAGAAGGTGCAATTACACGCGCTTTTATTTTATCAAATTTTATGGCTAATTTACCAGAAGCGCCTGAAAAAGTTTGTAAAATTTCAGCTTCAACGTTTTTTAAATCCGCCTGCATTTTATTTAAGTTAACAAATACTGCAGCAAATGGCAAATGATAAAAATTATCCATTGGCCAAGTGTATTTAAATCCATCTTCTTCACGCCCACTATCAGTAGGCTTTACAATAGCAATTTTTTTCTTAAGATTTTCAAATTCATCTTTAGGTAATTTGGTAACAACTTTACCATTAGCATCTGTTTTGGTTTGCATACCCTCAACCTGTTTTATTAATTTGTCATGCAGGGCATTAAGATGTGTACGTAATTCATCGGCTGTTAGTGGTCCTTTTTTAATATTAAGCTCATCTGAACCAAGTAAAAGCGTGGTTGGTTTATCGTAATCATCGATTTTACTAAACCAAGGCTCACGTCTTAAACGGATGGTGTCACCATTTACTTTACCTTTTAAGGACTCGTCAAGCTCAACCGTATAACGTGCTAACTCGCCTTTAATTTCATCAAGATATTTATACTCTTTTTCAATTTCCTTAATAGCTATTAAGGCCTCATCATAATAGGGTTTAGATGCCGGATTTCCATTAACGGTTGCTTCAAATGCGTCTTTAATCCGTTTATTACTTTCAGTAAGATTCTTTTTAGACTTTTCTAAACTCTCGTTAACAGAAAGATACCCCTGTAAAATTTGTTTAGAGACGTTTAATGCTAACATAGCTGTTAACACCAAATACATTAACCCAATCATCTTTTGCCTGGGCGTTTCTTTTCCTCCTGCCATTTTATTTTAAGTTCAAAATAGGTTTAAATGTTATTACGCTTTTACATTCATTGCACTCAGCATATTACCATATACAGTATTCAATGCAGATAACTGTTTTGATAATGTTGCAATTTCTTCCTTGTATTTTTTAGTGTCATCAACAGAAGACTCAAGACTCTTCATCATATCTGCAATTCCAGAGTAAAATTTATTGGTAGCATCTAAATGGGCTTGTGAACCTTGTAATTGCAGTTCATAACTGGCATTCAGTGCAGATAGATTTTTGGCAACTTTATTAATTGACTCGCCAATTGCGTGAGCACCTGATCCGCTTTCTGATAGCTCAGTCATTGTTGTTGCAGCACCGTGGTAAGCCTCTGTTAGATTAGAAACTTCAGCTGAAGCTTTTTTCATATTTTGAGCGTACTCGTTTGTAGCTACAGAAGCAGCTGATAAATCTCCAATTTTTCCTGCAGAATCTGAAAGTGAACGCATACCTGAACCTAATTTTTCAATAAGTTCTGGACCAATTTGGGCTTCTTCAAGCATATTATTCAATTGCTCAGTTACTGGTAATTTATTCATTTCCTCCTCAACTTCATGAGCATTAGCCCCACGTAATGCAGGATATGCTAAACTCCAATCAATTTCTTCATGCGGAATATCAAAACCAAAATATATAAATAAACCAGTCTCCACAATTAAACCCACTGGAAGCATAATGGATGCACCAGGATAGTGCATGATTTTAAATAAGGCACCTAAAATTACAGTTGCAGCACCAAAACAGGTTATCATATGGGCTGCTTTTTTTTGTCCTTTTACTTTTGGGGTCAAGTCACTCATTGTTTTGCTTTTTTAATTGTTTTTTTTGTTTAGGTTATAATTAAATAATACTGCAAGTAAAATAGGTTACTGAATTTATTAAATATCATCAAATTTTGAACGACCTAAATACGTCATTACGTTTCTAAATCCTATATAGCATTTTGCAGTATCCTGATATTCGTATGTACGCGCACTGTTTTGGATATAGTAACCCACATCCTTCCAGCTGCCACCACGAATAACTTTACGTTTTAAAACATTTTTAGTTTCATCGTCACTCGCTTCAAATGTAAAATCTGGATTTAAATCCGACTGAAAATCATATGCAGATTCGTCAAATGCATTACTGGTCCATTCTGCCGCATTACCAGACATACAATACAATCCAAAATCGTTGGGATTATAAGAGTACACGTATACGGTATGAAATCCACCATCATCCACCAAGGTTCCGCGCATAGGTTTAAAATTTGCTAAAAAACAACCTTTCGCATTACGTGTATACGGACCGCCCCATGGATAAGGCGATTTGTCTAAACCGCCACGAGCTGCATATTCCCACTCACTTTCGGTAGGTAATCTAAAATCATTAACTATAGATTGTCCGGTGCCTATTAAGTAATTATTTAATAAATGTGATCTCCAGATACTAAAGGCGCGGGCCTGTTTCCAAGTTACACCAACTACAGGATAATCATCATAGGCCGGGTGCCAAAAATACATATTGGTCATGGGCTCATTAAATGCATACGTAAAGTCATGTATCCAGGCAAGTGTATCCGGATAAACGTTAATTATATCTTTAACTATAAATGCTGAACGATCCAATTCTTTTACATTTCCTTTTTTAGAGTATAATCCATCCGAAAAACTCGGAGCATACTCACGGGTAGGATATGTAACATCGTAACGACCTAAATTGGTTTCTGCATTTGTAGGATCTTCGGTAGGATCTTTAGTTTTATCTGCTACTTTTTTATCACCTAAATAATTACCATCGTTTTTGGTGGTACCATTTATATATTTTTTATTTTTTGCTTTTTTGTCCTTACTCGTATCAAATGAACGGCTCGGTTTAAAGCGATTGGTTTTGGAGGCCGCAAGACGAATATCAATACGATAATACTCGTAATTTAATTTTCGGGTATCAATTTCCTTGCGGTTGTAAAAACGTTCGCCTTCAGGCAAATACATGGGGCGTAAAATTTCACGCACGTCTTCGGCCCCCGAATTCCAATCAATGGGATTGTTCCAGTTAATGTAGGGATCTTGAAGATTTTTATCTCCGGTATACACGGGCCATGTTTGTAAAAAGTCTGCTTGGGTAATTCCAAATTCCTGATCTTTTCCGCCATCAATTAACAATCGTCTCGCAATTGAATCACGTACCCAAAATACAAACTGCCGGTACTCATTATTAGTAATTTCAGAGTCATCAACATAAAACGCCTGTACAGAAACCATTTTAGATTTTGTAGTGTGAGCCATGGGTGCCTCTTCATCATCTGGCCCCATATGAAATGCCCCCATGGGAACAAAAAGCGTACCAAAAGGATCGGGCTGAAACCAGCGTTCGCGACCTTCAACTCCTACCAATTCGCCGGACCTTTCGTTACAAGATGTAACAAAAATTAAGGCGATAAAAAGAAAGGTTAATTTTTTCATGTGTTCGCGTATATAATTGCTTTTATTAGAATTGGTTAAACGTAAGTTTTCAACAAAGGTTACTAAAATTGTTAATAATTATAAGAAACGTGCATTTTTCTTTCGGGTTGCTTTTTTTGGTTTTTCTATAAAGGCTGCCGACAACGTTATTTCATGTGATCCGGAACTTGGTAATAATGAGGGAGTTAAGTCATAAGAATAACAAATTTTGTAGCTTAATGAGTTCCCGGACATCGCCGCGCCCTGATATCCAAAAAGTATTGAGGACTCTGTAGAATTTCGTACTGTATAACCCAACCAAAGCATGTTAAAAGCTATTATGCTAAGGTTTGCATCTAAACTTGGGGTAACCATGTCTGTTCTATACATCACATTGGGATTAATATTAAACCAAACGCCAACGGGAATATAAACACCAGCCATAGCATAATAATGACGGTTTATTTTAAATTGTAAATCATCCGACTGTTTTAAAGTAGAAGCAGGTAAATGTGTAGAGGATAATCCTACATAAAATTTACCTGGCGCATTAAAATATACGCCGGCACCTATATCAAGTCCAGATTTACTAAAATTGGGATTAGAATTATTATAACTGGAATATAAACCACTAGGTATGCTAGGATCATTTTTTAAGGGCTCAGGTACAATCCAATTACCATCGGCAATTGATTTTTGAATAATCCCCAAATCCAAACCCATACCTAAAGTTCCCATTCCTAACTTTAAGTTATAAGAACCCGCAGCCCTGAAATACAAAGAACTTATTGGTCCAATTTTATCTTGCATAATGGTTACCCCTAAACCAACCGGTAGTTTTGCAGCTTTCATAAGTGAGGCATCTGCCGCAAGTGCAAAAGTTGTTGGTGCACCCTCAAATCCTGCCCACTGCTTGCGGTACTGTAATGCTCCGCAATAACCTCCTGGTGTGCCTGCATATCCGGGATTATAAATAAGCTTGTTATTCATAAACTGGGTAAACAAGGGGTCTTGTTGAGCATTTAATGGCGTTAAAGCAACTACTGCTGCAATAAAACTGTAGTATAAGGAGTTCTTAATCATGGCTCTATAGTTAAATATGTGCATAACCCGCATAGCGAATAATGCGCTAAAATAGTTAAACAATTTTAAAACACAAAATACTAGGGTTTAAAAAAATTAATTTTCATCAAATATTTAAACGAATAAGTATTATATTTGCAACCCTATTTTATGAAAAAAGATATTCACCCCGAAAATTACCGCTTTTGTGTTTTTAAAGACATGTCTAATGGCTACCGTTTTTTAACACGTTCTTGTGCCGAAACTAAAGAAACTGAAACTTGGGAAGATGGCAATGAATATCCCCTGGTAAAATTAGATATTAGCATGAGCTCGCATCCCTTTTATACCGGTAAGCAAGTATTAGTAGATACTGCGGGACGCGTAGATAAATTTAGAAGCCGGTATTCAAAAAAGAAATAATATTTCTTTAAAAACCTCCGATCTGATTTCAATTAATTCTTAATTTCTTTTAAAGTGTTACAAAATAATGCCTTTATAAAG
>RFNG01000136.1 GCA_009927275.1 Sphingobacteriia bacterium
AAGACGGCGACCGCATAGCGGTAAGGCCCAAATAAAATAAATACAAAATAATTAAAGCGATGCCTTCGGCCCGGGCCTCGTGTTACAATATAATGCGTTTAAGCTTGAAGAGCCACATACTCTTGCCAAACAAAATCCATTAGCTCTTGCATATAGCTTGCAGTAAATTCAAACCGAATACCCGCAGCTTTATAAAGTTCAGGAAGGCTTTGCGTATACCCTAAAGAAAGTGCTGTTTTATAAGCGGTAATGGTTTGTTTAGGGTTTTGTTTATAATTACGCCACAGCGCAATTGCACCCATTTGAGCAATGCCATATTCTATATAATAAAATGGAACCTCAAAAATATGTAGCTGCGCTTGCCATTTACGAGCTAAATCATTTTGATGATTAGAGTAATCTACTTCGGTATTTCCAAAACGATTCATAAGATTGAGCCAAAGTTCAGATCTAAATGCATGATCATGTGTTGGATGCTCATAAAGTGCATGCTGAAAGGCATCAATAGCGGCTATCCAAGGCAAGGTATCTAGTACCCCTTCCAGTTGTTGTGATTTGGCGCGTTTTAAATCTGTAGCCGAATTAAAAAATACCGACCAATGTTCCATGCTAATTAATTCCATTCCCATACTTGCCAATTCGGCAATTTCGGATGGCGGCGATTGATAGGCCATTTTATTTAAATCCTTATATAAAAATGAATGTAGGGCGTGTCCACCTTCATGTACCATGGTTACCAAATCGCGGTGCAATCCAACTGCATTCATAAAAATAAAAGGTACCTTACTTTCATATAAAGGATATTGATATCCGCCGGGTGCTTTGCCTATGCGACTTTCCAAATCTAGCCTGCCCATAGATTTCATTGTGCTAAGGCATTCGCCAAAAAAAGGATCAATGGCATTAAAACAAGCAATTGTTTTATCTAATAAAGCCGATCCGTCTTTAAATGGTTTTAAAGGTGGTAATCCGTCAACATCTACGGAAACGTCCCATGGCATATATGCTGTGGATTTCATTTTTTGACGTCTCAGATGTTCCTTTTTTCGATATAGTGGAACCGCCACCTGTTCAATTGCAGCATGAAATGTAAAACAATCGGTAACAGTATAATCAAAGCGGTTTAAAGCCCGGTGTTTATAATCCCGGTAATTTAAACATCCCGCATTTACAGCCATTTGATGACGCAAATCAATCATTTTGCTGAGTGTTTGATTAAAAAATTCCTCGTCTTCTGCGCGACGCTTTTGTATTAATTCGTATACCGATTTGCGAATTTCAGAATTGTTGTCTTTTAAAAAAACGGATGCTTGTTGTAGGGTTAATGTTTTGGAATTATACTGTACCGTTTGTGCGCCACAGCGCGTGCTATATGCTTGTTCTAAATCTTGTAATGTCGTTTGTAAAGCAATATTTTCAGGCCTAAAAAGTTGTAATTCTGTTTCTATTTGTTTACGTAACAACGCAAATCCCGCTTCATTAAATGTTTCGGCATAACCAGAATGGTACATTTTTTGGTTTAACGCATTTGTTGCCTCCGTTAATGAAGGTTGTATATATTGAACAAAATCCAAATAGGATTTTTTATGTTCTTCATGTGTTGTATCACAGGTCATGTGTATATAGCGCCAAGCCAAATCTTCACTGGTAACAACGCATAATTCATTCCAGCGCTTTAACCATGCTTCAAAGTCTGCTTCACTGGTAATAGATGCGCTTAAAAGTGCATTTACATAAGGCTCTAAATCTGTCCATTGATTTATTTTTAAATCAGGTTTTATAAATATTCGGCTCATACAATAAAGGTAAATAATATCATTAGCCGGCTAAATTTTAAATTACATTTGAGGTAAAATGCATCAGGTTAAATTTTCACAAATCGGTTGGAACATTTTAAATGCGAAATTAAAAACACCCACTGGCGCAGTTTGGCTGATATATGATGGTGGGCTTCCGAAGCATATGTTGCAATACGCCTATGCGCAATGTGCTAAACTAAAATCTGCGCATCATTTGGCTATTGAAACGGTTGAATTAAAAAAAACAATATCTGAATCGCAAAAAATTTGGCGCCTGTGGTTGGCAAATGGCGTTCAGCGGGATGCATGTATTATTGTTATGGGCGGGGGCGCACTAACAGATTTTATTGGTTTTACTGCAGCGCTCTATAAACGAGGTATACCATGCATTTATATACCAACCACACTGGTGGGTATGGTTGATGCTGCCATTGGTGGTAAAACAGCTGTTAATTTTTGTGGTATCAAAAATAGCATCGGCGTGTTGGCGCCACCAAAAGTGGTTGTAATAGATCTGTTTTTTTTAAAAAGTTTGCCTAAAAATCACTACCATCAAGGCTGGGTAGAGCTTTGCAAAACAGCCTTAATTCATTCCGAACAACTCTGGAAAACCACCTTACGCATTGGACAGCCTACTCCAAATTTAATACAACGCATAATTCGCTGTAAACTTTTACTTACAAGTATAGACCCTAACGATACTGGTCCCCGACAACATTTGAATTATGGGCATACTATAGGTCATGCGCTTGAAGCCTGGTCGCATCAACATAAAAAACCTATTGCCCATGGCGCCGCTGTGTGCTGGGGCATTCTTGTTGAAAATGAAATTGCAGTACGTCTTAAATTATTAAGCCCTAAGCATCAAACACAAATTTCAAATGCATTAATGCCCTATGCGCCTAAACTTTCTAGGCCATTACCAAAAGCCGAATCGCTTCTAAAATTTTTACGCCACGATAAAAAAAACGCCGCTCAACATATACGAATGACCTTAATTAAAGCGCCCGGTAAACCGCTTACGGGATACCCGGTTTCAGAAAAACTCATAACAGATGTTTTAAAACAGGTATGTCATGCTTTACGTTAGCTCTGGTAAAAATCTTGTTGAAGCAACGCTTAATTTACCAAAATCAAAAAGTGAGGCAAATCGCTTTCTTATTTTAGATTTTTTATACCGTTGCGGTTTACCCACAAACTTGGGAGAAGCCCAAGATACAAGTATTCTTAAACGTGCCATTACACAAGCAAAAACTACAGGCATTGTTAATGTAGAAGATGCCGGTACAGCTATGCGTTTTTTAACTGCTGCCCTGGCTGTTAGTCCCGGTCAATACCAAGTTTTTGGAACGGCGCGCATGCATGAACGCCCCTTACTGCCTTTAATAACTGCGCTGCGCGAATTAGGAGCCGATATACGTTGCATTACACAGGAGGGATTTGCGCCTTTACACATTACAGGAAAATTACTTTCGGCTACTAAAGTTAACATTAATGGTAGTATAAGTAGTCAGTTTATTAGTGCGTTGATGATGATTGGGCCCTTACTTCATAATCCTTTTTACATTAATACAAACGGACCACTGGTATCACGGCCTTATATGTTACAAACTGCTAAGGTTATGCAATACATCGGATGTCAGGTAGATGTAGGTGCTAATCAATTGATAATTTCTGGAAGTCCAAAACCCCAAGCCGAGCTGCATCAAATTGAGCCCGACTGGAGTAGTTTAGCTTATTGGTATTGCATAATAGCGCTTAGTGAAAAACCTTTAGAAATACGGTTTAATGATTTTAAAACAGGCAGTGTTCAGGCCGATGCCATTTGTGAAAGCCTTTTTTCGCAGCTTGGAGTACAAACGGTATACCATCATGAGGGCCTTACTTTAAAATCACAAGCCCTTAAGTCGGATTATTTTAGTTGGAATTGTACCGATTGTCCGGATCTGGTGCCTGCTCTGATATGCTGTTGTGCCGCTTTGGGCATACCGGCAAAACTAAGTGGTATTGCGCATTTAGCATACAAGGAAAGTAACCGCATAGCCTGCCTCAAACGTGAGCTAAGCCGTCAGGGCTGCCAAATACATTACGAAGCTGACACGCTGTTTTTAGCCCATTCTCAAATACAACCTTCTTGTATCACTATTAACAGCTACCAAGATCACCGGCTTATTTTGTGTTTTATGCCCTGGCTAATTCGTGGATGGCAATTTGAGATTCCTGACCCTGAAACTGTTAATAAATCATACCCGCAGTTTTGGTCGCATCTTAAAACAGTTGGTTTTAATGTACTTTTGTCATAACGCATGCATTCAAATTCTAAATCTTCCGATGGGGAAATGAGTTTTTTACAACATCTTGATGTTTTAAGAAAGCATTTGTTTAGGAGCGCATTAGTTATTGCGGTATTTGGAATAGTAGCATTTAGCTTTAACAATATTTTATTTGATGTTATTTTATTTGGCCCCCTACGGCCCGATTTTAAAACCTATACCCTGTTTTGCAAACTCAGCCATGCGCTTAACATGGGAAACACCATGTGCTTCAATATCAAGGTACAGCATTTACAAACACTTTCGGTGTCCGAACAGTTTTTTAATCACATGTGGATTGCCTTTGTTGCGGGACTAATAATAGGATTTCCCTTTTTACTATGGGAGCTTTGGCGATTTGTTAAACCGGCTTTACGCGACAAAGAAATTGGACCGGTTCGTGGTTTTATTGTTATTGCTTCTGTGTTATTTATAATAGGTATACTTTTTGGATACTATATTTTATTTCCATTGAGTTATAATTTTTTAGCACAGTATGCCTTATCCGATTCGGGTATAGTAGAAACGCATAATACACTTGACAATTATATATCCATGATTTCTACCATGACGCTGGTTGCCGGACTTATTTTTGAAATGCCTGTTTTGGTATACTTTTTATCACGCATGACACTCATTACACCTGCATTTATGCGTAAATATCGTAAACATGCGGTAGTTGTAATTTTAATAATTGCTGCCGTAATAACGCCCAGTCCGGATGTAACATCGCAAATGATTGTTGCCATACCCATGTATTTGCTTTATGAAATCAGTGTTTTTGTTTCGGCCTGGACTATAAAATCTAAAAAGCTATGACCCCTGATGAATTTAATACCTATAGAGAAGCCATGAACGCGCGGCTTATGGCGCAGGACAATTTGGTTTTAAAACGTTTATTTAGTCTTGATTCACAAACCTATTCTGAAGGTGCATTACCGGTAAAAACAAAAGAGTTATTGGGTTTGGTAAGTAGTATGGTGTTGCGCTGTGATGATTGCGTGCGCTATCATTTATTGCGTTGTAAAGAATGCGGCCTTAATACCCAAGAGCTGATGGAATGTTTTGCTGTTGCCAATATCGTTGGTGGCACCATTGTAATTCCACACACCCGCCGGGCACTTGAGTTTTGGGAACAATTACATTAAAAAAAATGCGTTTTTCATTTTTACTTTGGCTTATAACACAATTAACGTTTGTAAGTGCACAAAACGTTTTTGAAATAGATTTAAACCGCTATCGTAACGATGCGCTTGAGCTGCAGTATACACCTTATGCAGTACCGCCATCCGACACCCTTGTTTTTTCATTTCCTGCCACCGTACCGGGCACTTATGATACGCAAGATTACGGCAGGTTTGTTACAAGATTAACAGCATTAGATGCCTTACAACGACCCTTACCTGTTAAACGAATAGGTGTAAACCGATGGTATATTTTTAAAGCCCGAAATTTACAACATATAACATACTGTGTTGAAGATGTAATAGATAAACCGGTTCGAAAACATCCTATTTTTCAGCCTGCAGCAACAGCCTTTGATTCAAATGTATTTTTATTTAATGGCGGTGGTGTGTTTGGCTATATTGAAGGCGCCGAAAGTCAGCAGGTAAGTGTGCGCGTTAAAAAACCCAAGCGATTATATGGTCTTACAGCTCTTGATACAAAATTAGAAAATGATTCCTTACAGGTATTTAGGGCAACTTCCTACCATCAACTTATCGATTGTCCTGTATTGTTTACGAAACCCGACACGGTTTGTTTTAAAGTGAATCAAACCGATGTTACACTTTCGGTATTTGACGTACAGGGCACGTCGCGCGCACGTAACATGTACAATGCATTAAAGCGTGATATGAATGCTGTTGCCAAAGTGCTTCCTGTATTACCTGTTAAAGCTTATACATTTATAATATATGTTGATGATTTAAGGCCTTTAGGTGCTGTGCTTAATGGTAATTCCATGTCATTTTTTAAAAAAATACAACTGGCCTTACAATTTCGCAACCTGGGACTTGGTGCTTTGGAACACGGGCAATCTTCCGTATATTATTTAGGAGATTTTGGATCGGAAATTACACTGCGTGATTTACAGCTCGAATCACAACTTAGCAGTGCTGCCATTCATGAATTTATGCACATTATTACTCCCCTTGGTTTACATTCTGAATGTATTGGAAATTTTAATTACCAAAATCCTGTCATGAGCAAACACCTTTGGTTATATGAAGGGGTAACGGAATATTTTGCCCATTATATAAAATATAAAGGCGGTGTATATACTGAAAATGAATTTTTAAAAGTTATGCAAGAAAAGCTGCGTGTGGGGGCAACGTTTCCAATAAACACCATGGCGTTTACAGAAATGAGTGCCCACGTTTTAGAATCTAAATACCAAAAGTATTATACCCAGGTTTATGAACGCGGGGCCGCACTGGCCTTTTTACTTGATGCCGAAATTCAACGCTTAACACAAAATAAAAAGCGTTTATTAGATGTTGTATTACAATTACATGCACAATATGGTCCCGCACATTCGTTTTCAGAAGATTCGTGTTTTGAAATGTTTACTCGTGCAGTTCATCCCGAATTAAAAGTTTTTTTTGATACCTATATAAACGGTAAAACAGCCTGGGAGCCAAATAAACAGTTACATGCATTGCATTTGCATTTTCATGATTCGCTTCGTGTGCTTACCAGGTTAAATCCTTTAAACGAACGCCATAATGATATAAAAGTAAAACGAAATGCCACTGGCACCATGGCAGAAATAATTAAAACGGGACCTCAAGAATGGGCAGGATTTATGCCGGGCGACAAAATTAATTATATAGAATTTTCAGAAAATTTTGCAGCTCACAAAAACACCGACGATGTATTTTCGGTATCCCTTAATCGTAAGGGTAAAAAAATAATGCTGCAAATAAACCCTAAAACCGGGCTTGTTCTTGAAAACAGCGTATTGCAAAAACAAGAAGGTAAGTCATTTTTACTTAATTAATGTTTTATTATGGCCATATCAAAAGGGGTTTAATTATTTCGGGTTGTGATACTTTAATGATGTAAATTGTAACTTCGCTTAACATATGATTACAGATAAAATTTTAGTAATTGGTGCAGGTGGGCAAATTGGACTTGAGCTTATTCATGCCCTCGCAGCAGATTATGGCTACGAAAATGTAGTTCCCGCTGATATTAGAGATGTACCGGGATTTAAAAATTTTACTTCAGCCACCTTTAATGCGCTTGATGCAAAAGCCTTGTTTGAAACTGTAACATCACATGGTATTACGCAAATTTATCACCTTGCAGCATTATTATCTGCTACCGGCGAACAACAACCCGAATTGGCCTGGAAGTTAAATATGGAAAGCCTGTTTCATGTTTTAAATCTTGCCAAAGAGGGTCATATTAAAAAAGTATACTGGCCCAGCTCTATCGCAGTATTTGGTCCAACTACACCCCGTCACCTTACTCCTCAGTATACCGTAATGGAACCCTCAACAATTTACGGAATAAGCAAGCAAGCCGGAGAGCGTTGGTGTGCCTGGTATCATAATAAATTTAACGTGGATGTGCGCAGTTTAAGATACCCGGGTTTAATTGGCTGGAAAACACCTCCGGGTGGCGGCACCACAGACTATGCCGTTCATATTTTTCATGAAGCATTAAAGCATAAGCAATATACCTGTTTTTTAAAGTCTGATACCGCCTTACCTATGATGCATATGGATGATGCCATTCGGGCCACACGAATGATTATGGAAGCCCCTGCTTCATCTGTAAAAATAAGAGGCAGCTATAACGTTTCGGCAATGAGTTTTACACCAGCTGAATTAGCAAATATTATCACCACTTTAATTCCCGAATTTGAAATTTCCTATGCTCCCGACTTTCGACAAGCTATTGCCGACTCATGGCCAGCAAGTATTGATGATACCGAAGCGCGTAGTCACTGGGGGTGGAAGCCTTCATTTGATGTAAAAGGCTTGTGTCAGGATATGCTGAAACATTTAAAGCCCAACTACTAAATAGTTGTATTCTCAAAAAAAGATTTGATATTGAAAGGTTAAGCATCCCTTTCGTTCACCCGAATAAAGTGTTGAGGTGTTGATACTACCATAATAGGTGGGTCGGTTTTGATACTCTAATGACCATTTTGACTGATGGCCATTTAAAAATCCACTTAAACCAATATTAAAAATAATCATGGGCGAATTTAATAATGCCTCGTATCGTGCTATTTGAGTACTAAAATATGGCATAAGTTGTCCCCATACATTTTGATTTTTTGGCAATAGCCATCCCCATTGTGAATAGAACACAACTCCCGTTCCAAACATGGGAAACGCATTGCCATACGAATTTGCAGGAAATACTTTTGATGGTATTGTAGCAAAGCCGCTTGCCGGATTCATAATACCATTAAAGCGCAAATAATTTTTGCCATAATTAGTTGCGTATATACCGTTCATAATATGTATAGCATCTTGTTTTTCAGCATGAATTGGAATTTCCAAAACCTGTTCAAATCCCACATGCAGCATGTCGTTAAATACTGTATCATTTTTATCCATATGCACCGTAGCAGATGATTGATATACAATGCCTGCAGCAACTGACGAAATCTGTTTTTTACCTAAAAAAGTTCCTGTCATATAGGGTGTAAGGTGAGGTTCTGATTCTAAAAAATTATATGCCACATATGCGCCGTATTGATTGTTAATGCCCGGACTATTTGGTAAAGGATTGCCATATTTGTCTATAAATAGATTTGGATTTACAAACTGCGCAGAACTGGTTATAGCTGTAGGCGGTGGTGTTCCGTTAGAGGAAACCGGAAATGGGTTAGACAAATATATGCGGTAATCCCATTTTTTAATTTGCCCACGCGCATACAGAGCCAAGCGTCTGTCAAATTCATCAATTTGATCTACACTATATTGTAAAAAAACAGGAACATCTAACGTCATAATACTTGATACGGAGGGTTGTGAAAATCGAGATAAACCATTCATGATGGTTAAACCGCCTCCAATTTTTAAGGCGTTAGAACTTCCGCATCTATATTCACAAACCGCATCATGAAAAAAAGCCGCAAATTTTCTGTTTGTTGAATTGTATGGCGCATTAGACAAGTTAGAGGCATACAGGCTATTAAAATTATTCTCGCCAAACTGAAAGTAAATACTTGCATGATCTGTAATTTGTCCATACAATTGCAGGCGTGTGCGTCGCAATCCAATATCTACAGCTTCTGAAACCTGCTTGCCAAAACGTATACTTCCGGGATTATTTTCATTAAATCGCATCCAAACTTGATTTAAAATATTTACCTGAATAAAATGTGTGCCCTCGGAATTAAGATTGTAGCGAATGTTCTTTTTTTCGCTATTAAAATCAAGGCTATCATGCCATTTACGGTGTTGTGAAAAACAATATTTATTGGTGAATAATACAATACCAAAAGCTAGGGCTAAAGCAGATTTAAATTTCATAGTAGGGGGAGTTACAAAGATGCCACATGTTAAAACAATATCATGGGCACTATAAAATTAATAATAAATGCAGTAATTCCTTAAACAAGTTTTTAAAAAAGTTTGTTAAAAGGAATATGACGGATCCGTTCCCTGACATACAAAAAATAATTGATGGCTTTATTCCGGCTAAATATACACAAACCCGAAATTTTGAAAATGGTTCTTGCACAGCATTATCGACCTTTGTATCTCGGGGAATCATAAGTACTTCATGGATTTTTAATGCCATTCAGGCCCGAGGGCATGCTTTAAAAGACTGTTTGGGTATTTTACAACAACTTACCTGGCGCGATTATTTTCAGCGGCTTCTGCAAAATAATCCAGACTTGCATCAAAAAGCAATGTATGCTGAGCCCAAAGGTTTTTCGCGGGCAGGGCTACCCGCGGCTCTAATCAATGGCAAAACACAAATTACAGCCATTGACCGCGCCATTCATAATTTATATCAACAGGGGCATATACACAATCATTTACGGTTGTACATCGCTTCATGCATGTGCAATATAGCTAAATCAAAATGGCAAGATGGAGCACGGTGGATGTATTACTATTTAAAGGATGCCGATATAGCATCAAATTTTGCCTCTTGGCAGTGGGTTAGCGGAGCATCGCGTGAAAAAAAATATTTCGCCAATCAAAGTAATATAAACATGTTTTGCTTTACGCAAGATCATAAAACGTTTTTAGATTTTCCCATAGAACAATTTCCGCTACAACACATCCCCAAAAACCTTGATTCGTTGTGTTTTCCTGAGTACCCATTGCATATGCCACAATTCAGGCCACTGCAGTTATGTGTCGACGTACCAATTTGTATTTATACGCCCTATAACCTTGATCCGCAGTGGAGGCAAGAACAAGCCTATAATCGTATTTTATTTTTTGATTACGAATTGTTACAACGCTTTCCCATGTCATTGCAAAGTCTTGAATTTATAATATCTCAGGCTTTAAAAATAAATGCAATGCAGTTTTTTTATGGTACAGCTGCTCAGCTGCAACAATACATTTCAAATTTTATATACTATCAAAAAGAACATCCTATTTTTAATATTACTGGGGCGCGAACCGATTCCCGAGATTGGTTATTTCCCGAAGTAGCGGAGGTTAAAGGATCCTTTTTTAAATACTGGAATACTGCGCTTCGTAAATATAAGCTGTAGTGCGATTCACAAAGTCCTGTTTAATTTTTATTATTTCAACCCATGAATAATCATTTTATAGGGTACATTTAATTATGGCTAATAAATCCAAACGCTTATACTTAAATACAACCACTTTAGATTCCGTGACTGTAATCGGGCTCTGGTACAATTCAAGCGTTTATAAATTGATTTCAGAATTAAAAACACATTTTAATGTGCACTGGGCATTAGATCATAACCCGCGCTTTTTTCAAAATGAATGGCAATTTGCCAGTTACAGTTATTATACGGCATACGATACGGTGCTGCAAATTGAATACGGGCTAATTTCAAATTCAGCCAATTATGAAGCGCCCGAGTTGGGTGAAGGTTTATTTTTAGATTTAGCTGTTGAAAAACGTCCGTATTTATTTGCCGAATTACGGGAATGGACGCATTTTTTATTACTTAAGGGCCTCCCCAACGAGTCTGACGCTATAACTATTGCTTTTGATCTGCAACATCGTGCTGACATCCAGTCGGCACAGTGGATTAAAACACTCTCCGAACAGGATAAAGAATTTTTTCAATTTTAATGGTTTAAAAGTTTCATTCGGTACCTTTACGGCATGAATGACGTATCCGCGCGTATTCAGCACTTACGTGAAGATTTTTCAAAAGCTGTACTTACAGAAAATGCAGCAGGTACAGAACCCTTTGTTTTTTTTGAACGTTGGATGAATGAAGCTTTAGATGCTCAGGTTTTAGAACCGCAGGCTATGGCCCTAAGTACAGCGGCTCCGGGAGGCCGTATTGCCTCTCGGATGGTATATTTACGATTTGCTCATAACCATAATTTTAGTTTTTACGGAAATTACAATTCATTAAAAGGGCAGCACTTAAATGCCCATCCCCATGCCGCGCTTTTATTTTTTTGGCCCGAATTGCAACGCCAAATCCGTATTGAAGGTCAGGTAAATCAAATGCCTACTGAGCAAAGTGCCAAGTATTTTAATGAACGTCCCCGTGGTTCTCAAATTGGAGCTTGGGCATCCGATCAAAGCCAAAAACTAAACGACCGCAAACAATTGGAAAATACCGAACAGATATATCTTGAGCGCTTTAAAAATCAAGATGTTCCGTGTCCCCCATTTTGGGGCGGTTGGACATTGTCCGCATGCTATTATGAATTTTGGCAGGGCCGTCCCAGCCGATTACATGACCGCATTGCATTTGAATTACACAACCAGCAATGGCTTAAAAATCGACTTTCTCCTTGATAAATAATGACATCTAAAGACAAAAAAATACAGGCCTTTAATGTAAATGGTATTGGCCTGCGTTCAGACGGCATATTTGGACTTCCGTTTTCTGCTGAAGAATCTGAAACGGTTATTGTACCTGTACCTTGGGATGTTACAGTAAGCTATGGCGCCGGTACAGCTCAGGGGCCAGAGGCTATACGTAACGCAAGCTATCAAGTTGACCTCTTTGATTCTGAAGTTCCTGATGCCTGGAAAAAAGGCATTGCCATGGTAGATCCTCCTGAAACAGATTTTTCTAAAGTTCCGGAACTTCGCGCCAATGCCGAATATATCATTTCAGCGCTTGAAGGCGGTATGTCAACGGATGCCCCTGCTCTAAAATCGTATTATGACCCTATTGCGGCAGCTTGTGTACATTTAAATCAAAGCGTACAAAACACTTGTAATTATTGGTTAAACAAAGGTAAACGTGTAGTTCTTTTGGGAGGCGATCATTCTACACCCTTAGGCTATTTGCAGGCATTGGCAAAACGGCATGCCACGTTTGGAATATTGCAAATTGATGCGCATGCAGATTTACGCAAGGCCTATGAAGGATTTACATATTCACATGCCTCCATAATGTATAACGCTTTGCAGTTACCTGCTGTTTCACGTTTAGTTCAAGTGGGTATTCGTGATTATTGTGAAGAAGAGGCACATCGTATTAATGAAAGCAACGGCCGCATTATCACTTTTTTTGATGCGGCAATAAAGCGTAAGCAGTTTAATGGCGAAACCTGGCACCGCATTTGCGAACAAATCATTAATGCGCTTCCCCCAAACGTATATATTAGTTTTGACATCGATGGCCTTGATCCTAAATTATGTCCTCATACCGGCACGCCGGTAGCCGGTGGATTTGAAACAGCAGAGGTTTTATATTTAATTGAAATGCTTGCAAAAAGCGGAAAACAAGTCATCGGCTTTGACTTAAATGAAGTGGCTCCCGGTCCTAACAATGACTGGGATGCAAACGTGGCAGCACGCGTATTATACCGCATGTGTAATCTCTTGGCATGACCCTAAAACCTTACATAGCCCTAATTATTTTATTTTACAGCCTTACTAATGCCGTTGTTAAATCACAATCTGCACCGGTAGAATTAAGCGTATCTTTATTTACAGATTCTGGAAAGATTATTCCGCTGCGGTGGCAGTGGCAGGCGCATCCTCCCGAACTTATTTTATATAATGCTGAAGAGCGTATATCATGTACCTCCATTCAAAAAAAAGATGACACCTTGTATATTGAAATTCCCGTGTTTCAAACTGAGCTTAGATTGTTTCAGGGCGATTCGCTTTGGAAAGGCTATTGGCGCAATTTATACCGAATGCCCGTTCAGCATATGCGTGTAGAAGCGCGGCTTAAAACCAAAAACTTTAATGCTGATACTGCATTGGCAAATCAAATACAAGGCGATTGGGAATTACAATTTGATGACAGTACCCGTGGTATAGCGCGTATTTTTTGGAATTGTAAAACGCAGCAATTAACGGGAACTCTTTTAACAGAAACTGGTGATTACCGTTATTTACAAGGACACATAACACCCTCCAAGCTATTGCAACTTTCTGCTTTTGACGGATTACATGCGTTTTTATTTGAAGCCTTTATCAATACCTGTAATCCCCTGTCTAAAACACATCTTAATGGATGGTTTTATAGCGGACCGCATTTTTCTCAGCTCTGGACGGCAGCACGTAACCCAAAATTTAAATTGCGTAATCCAGAAACATTAACAAAATCCAAAACGTCTGAACCTATACATTTTACTTTTACAGACTTAAATGGTAAGCCCTGCAGTATTGATGATGAACTTTTTAAAAACAAAGTGGTTATATTACAGTTAATGGGCAGTTGGTGCCCAAATTGTATGGATGAAAGCCGCTATTTTGCTGACTTATATAAACGTTTTGCGTCGTCCGGACTTGAAATTATTGCTTTGGCATTTGAAAAAAGTTCTAATTTTGAAATTGCGCAAAAGAGTTTACTTAAACTTCGTCAGGATTTACGCTTACCCTATACCCTTTTATATGCCGGATCCAGTCAAAAAACAGAAGCCTCTAAACAATTACCTTTTATATCCGGATTAATGGCTTACCCTACAACATTGTTTTTAAATCGCAACCATCAAATTGTTGCCACACATACCGGATTTTCTGGACCGGCTACAGGTAACTCATATCTTGAATACTGCAAACGCACAGAATTACGAATTAAATCATTACTAAAATAATGTTTACAGGGATTATTGAAGCGCAAGCCCAAGTGAAAGCCATTGAAAAGCATGAACGTAACTTGCGGTTTTGGATGGCATGTCCGTTTCTTTCCGAAATACGCGTTGATCAAAGCCTTGCTCATAATGGCGTTTGCTTAACGGTTGAAGCTTTAAGACCTGATGCCTATGCGGTTACGGTTATTGATGAAACGTTGCGCAGAACACATATTGCCGATTGGAAACCTGGACAGTTTATTAATTTAGAACGTGCCATGTCTGCCTCTGGACGTTTTGACGGACATATGGTACAGGGCCATATAGATACGGTTGGGATTTGCACCAATATTAAAAATCTGCAAGGCAGCTGGGAATTTTCATTTCGTTTTAAACCAGCTGAACAATTTATAATTATTGAGAAAGGTAGTATTTGTGTAAACGGCGTCAGTTTAACTGTAGTTAAATGCAGTGATGAAAATTTTCACGTACATGTAATACCCTATACCTTTGAACATACCAATTTTAAATTTTTTAAAGTTGGTGAGCGCGTCAATTTAGAATTTGATTTAATTGCCAAATACATAAAACGCCTCATGCCCAAAGCAGATGAAACTTAAAGTTCTAATTGCAATTGTCGGTATTCATTAAGTGCATTGCGGTATACTTCAATTGTGCGTAAGCGCGCTGCGGCATGGTCTACTATTGGTTTTGGATATGATCCCGTTTCAAATTCTGGAACCCATTTACGTATATACTCAAATTTAGGATCAAACTTTTGTTGCTGACTGTTAGGATTAAAAACTCTAAAATATGGTGCTGCGTCACAACCGGTTCCGGCCGCCCATTGCCAGCCACCATTATTGGCGCTTAAATCAAAATCGTTTAACTGTTCTGCAAAATAAGCCTCCCCCCAGCGCCAATCAATTAACAAATCTTTTACTAAAAAAGAGCTTACAATCATACGCACACGATTATGCATAAAGCCCGTTTGATTTAATTCGCGCATACCTGCGTCCACAATTGGAAATCCGGTTTTTCCCATGCACCACAATTCAAATGCATGTTCATCATGCCGCCATGGTATATTTCGGTATGCAGGCTTAAAAGGACCTTCTACCACATACGGAAAATGCCATAAAATCATCATGTAAAAATCGCGCCAAATAAGTTCGTTTACCCAAGCTGCACTATGTGGTAAGGCATGTGCTAATGCGGCGCGAATACTTATACAACCAAATCGCAGGGCCATGCTTATACGGCTGGTACCATGTATTGCGGGCAAATCCCGCTGTTTGGCATAGGCTGTTAAAAGTTGTTGTGAGGGTAATGCAATGCCCTTTACATCCACATGGCAATAAATAAAGCCCATGTCCTCTAACTTAGGCCAATGTGTATCTCCTTTTGAAATACGATTTAAAAACGGCTTTGTATCGTATTGCTGATAGGCTTGTTGTGTTAATCGCTTATGCCAGCTTTTACTATAGGGTGTAAAAACCGTGTACGGCGTTCCGTCGGGTTTTACTATTTCATGTTTTTCAAAAATACACTGGTCTTTATGGCTGTAAAATGCAACGCCATTTTCAGACAATACGGCTTGTACGGTTGCATCACGCTTACGCGCATAGGGCTCATAATCGTGATTGGTATAAACCGCTTTTATAAAATTGGATTTACAAAATTGTACTATTATATCTTCGGGGGTTCCATAAAATACATGCAATTGCGCATTATACGCCAGCAGTTGATTTTGTATTTTTTTTAGTGCCGCATAAATAAACTGAACTCTACGATCGTTTTTATTTTGCAATCGTTTTAAAATATGAGAATCAAAAATAAAAATAAGGTGTACCGTTTCATTCGACCTTAATGCTTCGTATAATCCACGGTTGTCTTCTAAGCGCAGGTCGCGCCGAAACCAAAAAAGTGCAGCCATTAATTACGGCGGTATTCTGCCAATTGCTCCATTAAAATTTTACGGGCTATAAAAATGCGGCTTTTAATAGTGCCTAATGGTAAATTCATTTGTTGTGCAATATCTTCATATTTATATCCAACATAATATTTTATAAAGGGTTCCCGGTAAGCCTCATCTAATGATTCTATTTTTTTGATAATATCCTTGTTGGTCAGGCGGCTTTCGGATTGTTCGTAAAAGTGTTGCGAAAACGCACGATTCAATTGTTGTTCATCGCCCTGGCTCACCATGGCATTGATTTTTTTCTGTCTACGGTAATTATTGATGAATGTGTTTTTCATGATTGTAAATAACCATGCCTTTAAATTGGTGTCTTCATCAAATTTTTCTCGATACGATATGGCTTTTACTAGGGTGTCTTGTAATAAATCAAATGCGTTATCTGCATTTCGGGTTAGGCTTAATGCAAAATGTTTAAGGCCACTTTGTTCTTTTAGCATGCGGGTATTAAATTCGATAGCAGTCATTATGTTTAATTTTTTTGTAAATATCTTAAACAAAATATTACGCTGTTTAACAAATTTGTTAAATAATTAAACAAATTGTTT
>RFNG01000017.1 GCA_009927275.1 Sphingobacteriia bacterium
AGCAACACTAATAGTTTTGGTATCGGAACATGTGTTTTGAGTTCCGGTAACAGTATATATGCTGGTTTGGTTGGGGCTAACACTAATTGTGGCAGTTGTTGCTCCGGTACTCCACGAGTATGATCCAGCTCCGCTGGCAGTTAAAATCACATTACCACCAGTACAAATTAAATTGGCATTTGAACTTACATTCACACTCGGACTGACACTCGTTAAAATAACTTGATTAGCAGACGCTGTGCATCCCAAAGCGTTTGATGCTACAACAGAGAACAATGTTGGTCCATTGGGAGATACGGTTACAATGGGCGTAGTTAAATTTCCCGGATTCCAGGTATATGAAATGCCGCCGCTGGCGGTCATTGTAATGGGCGCACCAGCACAAGTTACGGATGAACTGCTGGCAATGGATACAGTAGGAATAGGTATTGTGGAAATACTCAGTGTTGAAGTTCCGGCACAGGTGCCGTTAGAGGCTGTAACGGTAAATATTGTAGCAATGGTGGGCGAAACTACAAAAGAACCCGTCTGGCTGGTTAGGCCTAATGGATTAATGGTAAAATTGCTAGCCGCTGCAGCAATATTTATTGTTGCAGATGATCCTGAACAAACAATCGTGGGGGATGCAATAGTAACTACCTGTAATGGAGTTACAGATATGTTGACGGCTGCCGTTGATGTACCACATCCGTTTTGCCCACTTACAATATATGTTGTATTTGTTTGTGGCGCAATAGTTCCACCATTAGCAGTGCCTGTATTCCAGGTATACGTATTTGCACCGCTTGCCTGTAAAGCAATAACCATACCTAAACAAATATTTGTTGAAATGGTATTTACGGAAAGTACAGGTGAGCTTGTATTTACATTAACTGCAATGGTTGAGGCAACTATACAATTTGATGGACTCATAGCAGTTAACGTATATACCGTGTTAACTGTAGGACTAACGGTTATGGAAGGCGTTGTGGCACCGTTGCTCCAACTGTAATTGCTAATAGCATTAGACGTAAGCATTAAACTAGAACCGGCGCAAATTTGAGGAAATACCGTATTTCCGCCACTTACCGCTTGTACGTTTAAGCTGCATGAATTTTGACTTGCCCGATATGCCATTGTTGCACTAGGTGCATTTGAACAAGGACAACATCCGCTCAGGTATATGCGGTGCTGTCCGGTAGTCATACAGGTCCAAATAACCTCTGAGCCAAGTGAACAAAAGTCATCATTCCATTGCAATGCAGTAGGGCCTGCATTTGAAACAGTTAGGTAAGGATCTCCAGAATATGATCCACCGCCCTGACAGTAAGTAAAAGTATATGTTACACCCGCTGCGGCAAAAAAGTTATAGTAATATGGCGAACCGGCAGTTATACCTTGTGTTTGCCAGGTAGTTTGTGGAATTATTGTACCAGCACTGGTTCCTTGAGTGCATTGTGATTTGGAATAAAAAGGCAACAGCAATAAGAGTGCTAATATAAAAGTGTATATGTGCTTCATAGGTATATCTAATCTTTAAAGAATTTATAGGATTGTATTGTATTTAAATCGGACACTTTTAAAAAGTAAACGCCTTTTGCATATTTTGAAACCATAAAATTGGTTTTTAATTGGTTTTTTGACTGTTCAAGTATACGGCCATTGATATCCAATAATGTTACAGTACAATGTGCATTCGGTAATTCTATAGTTATTATATCCTGTGTGGGATTTGGATAAAATTTAACATCCCCGGTAGTCCATTCCTCAATACCTATACACGAATTCACTTTTATGGTAATTACGGTAGCGTTACT
>RFNG01000016.1 GCA_009927275.1 Sphingobacteriia bacterium
GGAAACTAAAATTGTACCGGTTGAACTGCAATTATTTGAGGTTCCGGTAACCGTATACACCGTTGTTGAAAGAGGGGTATCAGTAATTTGTGGTGTTGTGGCACCGGTATTCCAACTGTAAGAACTTGCACCTAAAGCCGTAAGTGTTACTTGCGAACCCAAACAAATCAGTGAATTAGAAGTACTTGCTATTACAGTAGGTCCTGGAGAGGTAATAACCACCTGATTAGCCCATGTGGTACATCCAACGCTGTTGGTACCTGCAACCGAATACAATGTGGGGGCAATGGGACTTGCAGTGTATGTCGTGCCATTTGTAGAACCCGGATACCAAGTATAGGTTTGTGCGCCGGATGCTGTCATGGTTACAATGCCGCCCGAACAGGCCACCGAAGATGAAGCAACAATAGTAATGGTTGGATTGGGATTTGTATTAACCGCAACGGTTGCAGTTCCTAAACATGTACCATTACTGGCCGTAACCGTATAAATAGTAGTAGCAGTAGGTGAAACCACAATATTAGCACCTGTTGTACCAATTGGTTGCCACGTAAATCCGGTGGCCGCTGCAGCACATGTTAATGAAGCAGGATTTGAAGCACACACTATAGAATTTGAACTAATTGCAGCAACCTGTAAGGGTGCCACACTAACAGTGGTTAAAGCAGTACTGGTGCCGCATCCATTTTGCCCCAATAATGTATATACAGTTGTAGCACTTGGGGTAAATGCAACACCACTTGAAATACCAGGATTTACCCACGTATAGGTTAATGCACCAGAAGGTGTTAATGCAACAGCCTGACCTAAACAAATGGCATTTCCCGTACTTGTCACAGTTAATGCGGGTACTGAATTATTTACAGTAAGCTGAATAGCTGCGGATGCCACACAGTTTGCAGTGCTAGTACCGGTAACACTGTACGTGGTAGTTACAGAGGGTGTTACAACAATAGAATTACTTGTTCCACCGGTGCTCCATGAAATACCACTTATTGCATTAGTACTTAAAGTTACCGACTGCCCTGCACACAGCGCTGCTATGCCATTAGGCGCAGAGGAGTTAAGCGATATAAAACAAAGCCTTGTAATTAACACACGCCCATCACCAATATTAAAAGCAG
>RFNG01000145.1 GCA_009927275.1 Sphingobacteriia bacterium
CTTAGCCGGCTGGTGAAGCCCGCAAGACGGCGACCGCACAGCGGTAAGGCCCAAATAAAAAAATACTACAATAATTAAGGCAATACATACGGCTGTTACAATAAAAAACAAAAGCTGTTGGGCATAATTTTAGTAGTTTACTTTATATGTAACTTTACCTGTGTTTTTTATTATATCAAAACTTCTTGATTTTTTAATTAATCCACTGGCTTTATTTTTTTTAATTCTGGCATTAACCTGTATTCCCCGATTTCGTAAATATCAAAAACGCCTTTGCTGGAGCCTTTGTATAATGCTGTATCTTGCAGCCAATCCTTTTTTAATAGATGAATTACATAAAGCCTGGAATATAGAAACATCCTATACGCCTCTACATGCATCGCAGTATGCTGCTGCTATTGTATTGGGGGGTATAGGTGAAATGGATTTAGAACAGCAAAAAATTAACTTTAAAGAAGGCGGCGATAGGTTGTTTCAGGCCCTTGCACTTTTAAAGCAAGGCACAGTAAAAAAAATAATTTTTACCGGAGGCTCGGGCAGCATCGAATATCCTGATCATAAAGAAGGGCTTTTTGTAAAGCGTTATCTAAAGCAATTACAAATTGCAGACAGTTTGGTTATTATAGAATCAGAAAGCCGCAATACATACGAAAATGCGCTGTTTACAAAACCCTTATTAAAAAATATACAGTTGGGCGACAGCCTACTTTTAGTTACCTCTGCAGCCCATATGCGCCGTTCGTTGGCTATTTTTAATAAATGCGGCATAACAACGTGCATACCGTATGCAACAAATATAAGAGCAAAACACCGCCGCTGGAATCCTGAGCACCTGCTTATACCAAATGCAGAGGCATTACGCGACTTTAAAAATTTGGTTCACGAGTGGATAGGATATGTAATTTATAAATTTAAGGGGTATTTATGATTCAAAGTATTAGATATTGGTTTGAATCGCGCGCCTTTGGTGTGTGTACCTGGTGGGGAGATCGTCTGGGTATAAAAACCACAAGAATACGCATGTATTTTATTTACCTGTCGTTTTTTACGTTTGGAAGTCCAATTATTTTTTATTTTATAATGGCTTTTATATTAGAACATAAATCCACTTTTCGATCCATTATTGGTAAAAAACGTCCCAGCGTGTGGGATTTGTAATTAAAAAGTAAAAATACCGCCCAGGCTCTGCGGAAAAAATCCAATTACAAGCAATGCAATGGCGCAAAGCAGCGCAATCCAGTTGTTGTCGGTTTGTATTGGGCCTTGTGGTTCTTCAGCTGTTTTTGAATATAGCTGTGTAATTAAACGTATGTAATAATAAATACCAATTAAGGCAGCTACAATAGCAATTACACTCACCCAAATGCTAACAGAAGAACTTAAAAGCAGAACAAATACCATATATTTTGAAAAAAAACCAGCTGTAATGGGTATTCCCGCCATTGAAAGCAAGCAAACACTAAAACTAAATGCCGAAGTTGGATTACGTTTTGCAAATCCGGCATAATCTGAAATAACATCTCCATGTTTAACTAAAATCGCAAAAGCACCCAAGCCTGAGAGCATATAACTTGCAGTATACATAATTAAAGCATTTACACTTAAGGCCTGTTTTTGTTGCGCTATAATTATTAATAGTAAAAAGGCAGAATGGCTTATGCCTGAATAGGCAAATAATCGCTTTAAATGCTTTTGGCCTAAAGCAGAGGTATTAGCTAAAATCAAGCTTAAAACAGCAAAGGCCATAAGCATAGAAATCCAAAAGGTATGGGGTGCATTAAAGCATACCATCGTAATTTTAAAAAACGCGTAAAAGGAAGCTGTTTTGGCAACCGTACTCATAAATGCAGTTATTGCCATAGGCGCCCCCTCATATACATCAGGTGACCAAAAATGAAAAGGGGCTATGGCCACTTTAAAACAAAAAGCAATTAAAAGTAGTAACATGCCCATTTTTACAAATGCCGGTAGGTTTGCTTGTGCGTTTAAATAGGCCTGAATGGCATTAATATCAAATGATGCCGCTCCGCCATACAAAAGGGCTATTCCAAAAAGTAACAGGGCACTGGCAAATGCGCCCAGAATTAAATATTTAAATCCGGCTTCATGGCTATCGGCAGAATTTTTATGTGATGCAGCAAGTACATATAAGGGAATGCTTAATAATTCAACGCCAATAAAAAGGGTTGTTAGGTTTTGAAATGCAGTAAGCAATAAACCACCCGCTAATGCAAATAAAATTAAACTGCTTAAATCGGTACCAAACGTTTGGTGATTATGAGATGCGCGTTGTATAAACAACCACAGTATGGTAGCCGCAATTAACAGGCTTGATAATACCAGCTCAAGCATATTAAAGCAAATCATATTAGAAAAGGGCGCAAACGCTTGCGGATGTTGCCATGCCCAGTAATTACTGGCAAGTGCTGCAAGGAGTAATACAAACGTGATATTGAAAATGAATTTTTGAAATTTAAATATTTCAGCCAAAAGGGCTAACAGTCCATTTCCAATTATTATAAATAAAGCAATCATAGGCTAATTTTAAAACATCATTAATTTTATATACCGGGTTTAAGCGTATGTACAAGGGTTGTTGCTGCAGATGCTGCTAAATCGTTAATGGGCTTTGGAAACAGGCCCAATAAAATAATTAATGCCATTACCACTGTAAGTAAAATATAATGCCCTTTTGGTATTGTTGCGGTTGTATTAGCTGTATGTTGTCCAAGCATAATACCCTGATAACTGCGCAACATGTAAACGGCGCCTAAAATAACAGATATACCGGCAAGCCCCATTATTAGCGGAGAATACGAAAATAAACCGTTAAAAATTAAAAACTCACCTATAAAACTACTTGTTAAGGGCAGTGCTACAGCACCCATTGTAATACATAAAAATAAAACTGCAAACCAGGGATGTGTATTGCGAATGCCCCCCAAGTTGGAAATTGTTTGTGAGCCAAAGCGATGCTCTAATATATCACAAACCAGTAATAGTCCAACAACTGTTAAGCCATGTGATACCGATTGAAACAAAGCCCCCTGAATACCTTGTACATGGGCGCTAAACAACCCACAAACTATAACACCCACATGCGCCATAGAGGCGTAGGCAATTAAACGTTTGTAATCACGTTGTTGTATAGCTATAATGGACGCGTATAAAATACCTATTAGTGCCAATATTAAAACCGGTTGTTGTACTGATGGAATAGCGGCGGGCACCATTGCAAATAACCAGTGAATAATACCAAAAACACCCATTTTAAGCATAATACCAGAAAGCAGCATGGTGCCGTAGTAAGGCATTTCAACATACGTAGCGGGCTGCCAGCTATGAAATGGAAATAAGGGTAATTTAATAGCAAAAGCTAAAAATATAGACCAAAACACAAAATACTGTTGTTGGGGTTGTAAGGCTTGAGCCGCTTGTATCATAGCGTTGTAATTCCATGCATGCGCTCCGGCAACATCTGTATGCAAGTACACATATATTAATCCCAAAAGCATAGATAGAGAACCCAATACCGTGTACACAAAAAATTTCAATAAGGTTGCGCGTGTTGCATCAGACCATACTAAACCAATAAAGTAAATTGGAAGTAAAGCAAGCTCCCAAAAAATATAAAACAGTAGTCCGTCCTGAGCCAAAAAAACCCCCTGTAGTGCAAACAGCATAAAAAATACCAGCGCATATACATGTTTAGATGTAGTGGCAGGTATGCTTAATACAATAATACTGCCCACAAGGCTTGTAAGTATTATAAATAGCATTGACAAGGGAGACAGTAAAAGTGACACATGTAAGCCCATGGCATTAAACCACATCATGTCATACTGCAGTTCCGTTGTAGTTGATGCGTAAAAATGAAGCACATAAATAACCAAAAGGCTTATTATTTGAGTACCTGCAAACAACTTAGAAAAAATACCTGTAAAGGCGGCAGGAAAACTCCAAATTACAATGGCACTTGCCAATGGAATACAAAGTAAAAGCAATGGAATCATCATATGAGTTTAATAAACCAGAATTAAAAATAAAACAAGAATAATGCTAAAAGCCATAGCCATTAAATAAGAGCCAATTTTTCCATTTTGTATGTATTGCATCATAGAGCCGCATACGCGAATGGCTTTTCCCGAATTGTTTACAAGTGCATGAATACCCTTTAAGTCAAGGGTATTATAAAAAACGTGCGAGCACCAATCTAAAGGTTTACGAAACAGCATATCGTAAAGTTCATCAACATAAAATTTTTGTTGAATTAGCTTTTGCCAAAACTTTAAACGCGATGCATCATGTTCGGGACGCACCTTGTATTTTATATATAACATGTATGTAAAATAAATGGTGGCCAATGATCCCGATACAGCTAATACCATTAACATCCATTCGGTGCTATGATTTAAATGTGGCGTACTGGCATAGGGCAAAACACTTTGCAAATGTGCTTTTAGTGCATGATGCATGTGCCAAAATTCAGGCAAGCCTAATACCCCACCGCCAACCGATAAAACGGCTAAAACCATTAAGGGTATGGTCATGGCTTTTGGCGATTCATGTAAATGATGCAATTGATCGGCACTGCCTCTAAAGCTATCGTAAAACACCAAAAACAGCATACGAAACATGTAAAACGAGGTTAACAGCGAGGCACATATCCCGATAAGCCATAATGCAGGGCTGTATGCGTATACAGAAGCTAAAATTTCATCTTTACTAAAAAAACCGCTAAACGGAGGCACACCGCTTATAGCAATGGTGCCTATTAACATGGTTATAAAAGTAATACGTATATGTTTTTTTAAGCCCCCCATAAAACGTATATCTTGTTCACCACCCATAGCATGTATAACCGAACCTGCGCCTAAAAACAACAAGGCTTTAAAAAATGCATGCGTGGTAACATGAAACACCGATGCAGTATAGGCACCAGCGCCAAGTCCTAAAAACATGAGTCCTAATTGTGAAACTGTAGAATAGGCCAGAATTTTTTTTATATCATTTTGCAACACACCAATTAATGCTGCCATTAAAGCTGTGGCACCACCAATTATTGCAACCAACGCACTGGCAGTATCACTTAAGGCATAAAACGCATGCATGCGTACTACCATGTAAATTCCAGCCGTAACCATGGTTGCGGCGTGAATAAGTGCAGATACCGGGGTAGGGCCGGCCATGGCATCAGGAAGCCAGGTATATAAAGGTATTTGAGCAGATTTGCCAATAGCGCCAATAAATATAAGTATAGCAATGCCTGTTATAACATCCGTTCCGGCAAGTCCGGGATGCGTGGTAATATAAGCGTAGTCTAATCGTCCAAAGCTTACCCATACCAGCATAATGCCCAATAGAAATCCTAAATCACCAATACGATTCATTACAAAAGCTTTTCGGGCAGCCGCGTTATAATTTGAATTGGTAAACCAAAATCCAATAAGCAAGTACGAGCATAACCCTACACCTTCCCACCCCACAAATGTGAGTACCAAAGAGTTTCCTAACACCAGCAACAGCATAAAAAACACAAATAAATTTAAATAGGTAAAAAACCTGCTATAGCCTTCATCCGTATGCATGTAGGCCATTGAATACACATGAATTAAAAAACCAATACCCGTAATAATAAGTGTAAAAAGTATGGATAAGGGGTCCATTAATAAACCAACATGTATATCCATTGAGCCCGATTGTATCCATGGAAACAAAATAACTTCATTGGCCTGTCCAGGATGTTGGTTAATAAAACAAATAAGCGCCAGTACAAATGCTATCAATATGCTTCCGGCACCCAAAATGCCAGAGGTAAGTTTTGATACGTGTTTTCCAAACAGACCATTTATTATAAAGCCAAGTAAAGGAAATGCAGGAATAAGAGAAACCAGACTCATACTAATGTTTTAAATTTTGAAGTAATGCGGTATCGATGCTTCGCTTTTTACGGTAAATCATACTGAGTATAGCCAAACCAACAGCCACCTCAGACGCCGCCACCGCCATTACAAAAAACACAAACACCTGACCTGTTGCATCTTTATGCAGGCAGCTAAATGCCACGAGCAATAAATTAACCGCATTAAGCATAAGCTCAATACACATAAATAAAATTATAGTATTACGCCGGGCCATAACACCTATGGCACCTATACAAAACAATACTGCACTGAGCAGTAAATACAAATTAATGGATATACCGTTTATCATAATTTAGATTCTGTTGTTTCACGTTTTCCTATCATAATGGCACCTACAAGGGCTGCTAATAACAGTATAGAAATAATTTCAAATGGAAATAAAAACTCATTAAATAAAACCATGCCCAGCGTTTTAACCAAACCGATGTCTGCAGCACCTTGCGTTTGAGGCAGTATTTGTGCTGTTTGTCGCAGCACGCCTACTATTACAAATAACAATAAACCACCCAGTACACCCGCAATAATTTTAGAGCTCATGGTTTTTTGTGGTTCATCATCAGCATTTAAATTCATGAGCATAATAACAAACAAAAACAGCACCATTATAGCACCGGCATAAACGGCAATATGTACAATGGCTAAAAACTGCGCATTAAGTAAAAGGTAATGCCCGGCAATGCCAAAAAACGTTAGCACCAAATATAAAACCGAATTAACCGGATTGCGGCTAAACACCACCATAAGGGCAAACACAATGGTAATAAAAGATAGTACTCCAAAAACCCATTGGTGTAAACTGTATCCTAATAAGTTCATGCGTTAGTAGTTGAATGAAGTTTAGACAATGCCGTTGTATTATGTTTTAAACCTGGTCTTTTTTTAAATTCAAGCACCTCGGGAGTTTGCCGTTTGGAAACATCTACGCGCTCGTCTATTGGTTCAACCAATTTGTCTTTACCGTATATAAAGGGGTTACGATCAAAGTCGGTTGACACCAGGCGGTCGGTTAAAAAAATAGCTTCTTTAGGGCAGGCCTCTTCACATAAACCACAAAAAATGCAACGTAACATATTGATTTCATAGGTTTGTGCGTATTTTTCTTCACGGTATAAATGTTCTTCACCTTTTTTTCGTTCTGCACTTTCCATTGTTATGGCTTCCGCCGGGCAAGCTACGGCACACATACCGCAAGCTGTACACCGTTCGGCGCCCTCATCATCACGTTTAAGCACATGCTGACCCCTGTATACAGGAGCCATGGGCCGCTTTTGTTCAGGATACTTAATAGTTGGCTTTGATTTGAATAAATGTTTAAATGTGGTAAACATTCCTCCAAGTATGGCGGGCAAATATAAACGCTCTGAAAAACTCAGCGTTTTATTAGAGACCATTTTCCGGCGTTGTGTTAGTTGCATAGTGGTTATAAATGTAAATGTCCTCTTAAATATTCAATGCCAACAGTTAGGGCTAAATTAAGCAGCGATAATGGTAACAGTGTACGCCAACCTAAGTTCATTAATTGGTCGTATCGAAAACGTGGAATAGACCAGCGTATCCACATAAAAAGAGTAATAAAAATGAGCGTTTTTGTAAAGTAAGCGCCAAATCCAATTAAACTGATTTGCCAGTCGCCGTAATGCCAGCCCATTGCAGCATAAAACTCTTGAGCAAAGGGAAAATTATAACCTCCAAAATAAAATCCGGCCATTACCGCAGACGATACAAACATATTTATATACTCAGCAAATAAAAACAAGCCAAGTTTAAAGGAGGAGTACTCTGTATGGTAACCACCTACCAACTCCGTTTCGCACTCAGCTAAATCAAAAGGCGCACGATTGGTTTCTGCCAATGCACATATAAAAAAAATAATAAAACCTAATGGTTGCCATACAATATTGGCAACGCCTTCATTTTGTCCAGCAACAATTTCTGAAAAACTTAAGGATCCGCCAGAACTTATTATAAGGGCAATAAGGGCAATACCCATGGCCAGTTCATAACTAATCATTTGTGCAGATGCACGTAAGGCGCCTAACAACGAATACTTGTTATTGGAAGCCCACCCGCCAATCATGATACCGTATACCCCCACCGATGTAACTCCCAGCAAAAAAAGTACACCAACATTAACATCGGTTACCTGTAATACATACCAATGCGATCCCGCCTTAAGGCCCGGCGCCCAGGGGATAAGCACGCCAGCCACAATGGCCGTAATAATGAACAGGGCCGGAGCCAAAACAAATAAAAATTTATTGGCCACATTGGGAATTATTTCTTCTTTAAATAACATTTTACCGCCATCTGCAACGGGTTGCAAAAGTCCAAACCAGCCGGCACGGCTAGGCCCCCAGCGGTCTTGCAACAAAGCAGCAAATTTACGCTCCCACCAGGTTGAATAGGCCGCAATACCTAATGACATTGCGAAAATGATAATACAAATAAGCGTTTTGTAAATTAAAAAACTAAGCATATTAAGGTTTTTTATTTAAGTCCATAAATCCAAGTGCTTTTTGTTGTTTCAAAATTTGAACTTTTAATTCATTTAAGTGCTGGTAATGGTTTTGTGATATAACCGAATGCCGTTGAATTTGAGTGGGACCTTCAATAGTCCAATCCGATGTTTTTTTATGATCAAATCGGCATGAATTGCAAATAAAGGACTCCACTTCATCCCAGGCATCTTTGCGCGCGTTACACGTACAACCTGTTCACCTTTAAGCCACAGCCTTACTTGTCCCGAACAGGTTTTGCAGTTGCGATGTGCATCCATGGGTTTGGTAAACCAAACACGCTGTTTAAATCGATACGTTTTATCGGTTAACGCGCCTACCGGACAAACATCAATTACATTTCCTGAAAAATCATTTTCTAATGCTTGTTCAATATAGGTGGAAATTTCAGCAGCATCGCCACGGTGCATAACCCCGTGAACACGACCATTGGTAATTTGCTCTGCCGTTTTAACACAGCGGTAGCATAAAATACAACGGTTCATATGAAGCTTAATGTGTGGACCAATATCAATCATTTCATATTCGCGGCGTTTAAATTCATACCGCGATGAGGCAGCACCGTGTCCATAACCCAGGTCTTGCAAATGACATTCGCCGGCCTGGTCACACACCGGACAATCTAAAGGATGATTAATCAGTAAAAATTCTACAACACCTTTGCGGGCCTCTAACACTTCAGAAGACGTAACGTTTTGAACTTCCATACCGTCTAAAACCTCTGTTCTGCATGAAGCTACAGGTTTAGGTATGGGATTTGGATTTTGATTACTGCCTTTGGTTACTTTTACAATACAGGTTCTGCAATACCCACCACTAGTTTTAAGTTTAGAGTAATAGCACATGGTGGGCGGTGCTACTTCGGGACCAATCATGCGAGCGGCCTGAAGAATGGTAGTTCCTTGGGGAACGTCTAGGCTTATGCCATCAATAGTAACTTTCATGATACAGGTTGTAAGCGCTTGTAATGGTTAATTTCTACATACGATTTGTTTCGGGCCAATTCTAAAAATTCAGATTTAAAATGCCGTATAGCAGCCGCAACTGGCCATGCCGCTGCTTCACCTAAGGGGCATATGGTTTTACCTTCTATTTTAGATTGAATATCCCAAAGTAAATCTACATCGGATTCATGGGCGGTACCCGATAAAAATTTTGATATGAGTTTTTCCATCCATCCGGTTCCTTCGCGACAAGGCGAACACTGTCCGCAGCTTTCGTGATGATAAAAACGTGCAAACGTCAACAAATTTTTAACAATACTGGTTTGATCATCCATAACAATAAAACCTCCGGATCCGAGCATGGTTCCAGTTTGAAAACCCCCTTCTGCTAAACTCTCGTACGACATTAACCGGGGCTCGCCCTGAGCGGTTTTTAAAATTAATTCTGCAGGCAAAATGGGTACCGATGAACCGCCCGCAACAACAGCCTTAAGTTTACGTCCATTTCGAATGCCCCCACAATATGCGTCACTAAAAATAAATTCTTCAACAGGTAAACCCAGTTCAATTTCATAAACACCGGGTTTATTAATATGTCCAGATGCCGAAATTAATTTTGTACCCGTAGATTTACCAATACCAATTTTAGAATATGCTTCACCGCCCATTGTAATTATTGGGCATACAGCGGCAATTGTTTCTACATTGTTAACTACAGTAGGGCAACCCCATAAGCCTGCCACAGCAGGAAAGGGTGGCTTAATACGTGGATTACCGCGTTTGCCTTCAAGCGATTCTAGCAATGCGGTTTCTTCGCCGCATATATATGCACCCGCACCCACTTGAACGTAACAATCATGAGAAAACCCCGATCCTAAAATATTTTCTCCCAGCCATCCTGCAGCATAAGCTTCATCAATGGCATGTTGTAAAATGCGCGAAACATAAAAATATTCACCCCTAATATAAATGTAAGATTTGCGTGCTCCCAATGCATACGAAGAGGTAATCATACCTTCAATGAGCGCATGAGGAATATGTTCCATAAGGTAGCGGTCTTTAAATGTGCCCGGCTCAGATTCATCAGCATTGCAAACTAAATAGCGCGGTACACCTTCGGGCTTCGCTAAAAAGCCCCATTTCATTCCGGTAGGAAATCCCGCCCCCCCACGTCCCCGTAACCCGGATTTTTTAACTTCCTCGGTTACTTGATTTGGGGTTAAGGTGCGCAAAGCCTTTTCTACTGAGGCATATCCGCCCATGTTACGGTACACATCAAGCGATTTTATTCCGGGTACTGCAATATGTTTTAAAAGCAATGTTGTGGCCATAACTTAAAGTGTATTCGTATAATCTAAATCGGTGTAGTAACGTGGACGGCCTTCAGATGCGTACTGCTCTAAAATTTGGTCTACTTTAGTATAGGTAAGGTTTTCATGATAGCTGGCACCACACTGTAACATGGGGGCGGTGCCACAAGAACCTAAACACTCGGCAACTTTTAGTGTAAACATACCATCGGGCGTAGTTTCACCCACTTTTATGCCTAATTTTTTTTCAATGTAATGCACAATGTCTTCAGCACCGTTTAGCCAGCATGAACTGGTTTGACAAACTTCAAGAACACATTTACCAACAGGTTTTAAATGAAACATGGTATAAAATGAAGCCACTTCAAAAACTTCTACGGGCTTTATTTGCAATACCGAAGCTACGTAATCCATAACTTCCGGGCTTAACCATCCTCCAAATTCAGCCTGTGCAATGTGTAACACAGGAATTAAAGCCGATTTTTCTTTTCCTTTGGGATAATTGGAAATTAATTTTTGAACCAATGCCATAGCCGATGCGCTAAATACGATTTGGGTTCGTTTTGTGGCATCAAATTTTTGTGTTCCGTGTACTTCTGCGCTCATAATAATAATTTAAGCATCTAATTCACCTGCAATTACATTCATACTACTCATAGTTAAAATTGCATCAGAGAGCATACCGCCTTTTATCATTTCGGGGTAAGCTTGATAATAGATAAAGCAAGGCCTTCTAAAATGCAAACGAAAAGGTGTTCGACCGCCATCACTAATTAAATAAAACCCCAATTCGCCATTACCTCCTTCAACGGCATGATATACTTCGCCTTTAGGCACATCTGTTTCGCCCATTACAATTTTAAAATGATAAATAAGAGCTTCCATATCGTTGTAAACGGCTTCTTTTGGAGGCAAATAAAAATCGGGTAAATCAGCATGCATGGCACCTGAAGGCAGTTTTGCAATGGCTTGTTTTATAATTGACAAAGACTGTCGCATTTCTTCTTGACGAACCGTAAAGCGGTCGTATGTGTCACCCTGGCTACCAACCGGGATGCTGAATTCAAAATCATCATACGAACTGTAAGGCTGCGCCACGCGTACATCATAATCAACACCCGCCGCACGTAAATTAGGTCCTGTAAAACTGTAAGCTAAAGCACGCTCTGCAGATATTGGCCCGCAGTTAATGGTACGGTCCATAAAAATTCGGTTACGTTCTAGCAAACTGTTGAATTCGTTTAAGGCTTGCGGAAAACGGGAAATGAAATCATTAATTTTGTTCCAGGTTTCAGTACTCCATTCACGGTCAAAACCTCCGATGCGTCCTATATTTGTAGTAAGCCGCGCACCGCAAATACTTTCAAAAATATCGTATATGTGTTCGCGAAATTGAAAGAGGTATAAAAATCCGGTGGTGGCTCCGGTGTCTTGCCTATAATAGTATTGCAAATAATATGATCCGCAATACGTGACAGTTCCATGATAATAACCCGGTGGTATTCAGCCCGCTTGGGCAAGGTTGCACCTAAAAGTTTTTCAACCGTCATATACCAGCCCATATTGTTAATGGGAGAAGAGCAGTAATTTAATCGGTCGGTTATGGGTGTGATTTGTGCATACGGGCGGCGTTCGGCTAATTTTTCAAAGGCACGATGTATATAGCCAATGGTAGGCTCGGCGTCTAAAATAATTTCACCGTCCATTTTTAATACGTTTTGAAAAATGCCATGTGTTGCAGGATGCGTGGGTCCTAAATTGAGTGTAGAAAACCGATCCTTATCAGGAGTTTCAGTTGGCGCAGCGTTTTGATTTATTTTTGCCATAGGGTTCAACGTCCAAACATCTTATCGTTTTTATCGTCACGGGTTTGATCTTCTAATGGAAATTCTTTTCGCAGGGGAAAAATATCCATTTCATCAACATTTAAAATGCGTTTAAGCCGGGGATGCCCCTTAAACTGAATTCCAAAAAAATCATAGGTTTCACGTTCCATCCAATTTGCTGAAGGCCATATATCGGTTACAGTGTGGCATTCTGGTTTTTGAATGGGCAATTGAGATTTAACACGAATACGCTGATTGGTTTGCAGGTTATGCAAATGGTATACAACATACAAATGCTGTTCATCGGCGCTTTGGTATCCGGTTAAATCGGTTAAAAAGAAAAAATTACAAGCCGCATCGTCTTTAAGAAATTTTAAAACGGCATAAAGCTCAGGTAATGCTACTGTATATGTGCGCATTCCAAAATCAGTAGTACAATTTAAAATAGATGTGTTAAATTGTTTTGAAAGGAGTTCTGAAAGAGTGTCGTGTGACATAGCATTATTCTATTCCGTAACCATTTAATAAATGCTTATAATCATCAGAGTAACGGCGCCTTGAAGATTCGTTTTTAGCAAGCTCTTGTATTTTTAAAATACCATCAATAATTTGTTCGGGACGAGGCGGGCAACCTGGAACGTAAACATCAACAGGTATAATTCGGTCTATACCTTGTAAACACTGTAGGTATCAAAAATTCCACCTGAACTGGCACATGCTCCCACGCTTAAAACCCAGCGGGGTTCAGCCATTTGCTCATAAACTTGACGGAGTGTAGGGCCCATTTTTTTGGCAATAGTACCCATAACCATTAATAAATCGGCTTGGCGAGGTGAAAAACTTAGGCGTTCCATTCCAAACCGTGCTAAATCATAGTGTGAAGCCATTGTGGCCATAAATTCTATTCCACAACAGGATGTTGCAAAAGGCAGCGGCCATAATGAATTAGCGCGGGCTAAGCCAATGGCTTTATCAACGCGGGTAGCAAAAAATCCCGGACCTTCCATGCCAGGGGGTGGTTGTACAATTTGGCTGTTTTTTGGGGCGCTTTGTGGTTTTGTAGTCATGGTTTTAGTCTTCCCATTTGAGGGCATTTTTAGCTAACATATAATAAAACCCAATTAAAAGTAAGAGTATAAACGAAAACACTTCAATGACACCCAATAAACCTAATGCTCTAAAATTAACAGCCCATGGGTACATAAATACTACTTCAATATCAAACAGCACAAATAAAATGGCCGTTAAAAAATACTTGATGGAAAAGGGAATCCGCGCGTTACCCTGAGAGGCAATGCCACATTCAAAAGACTCCAATTTAATTTTGGTTTTTCGTATTGGGCCAATTTTATGAGTTGCAATAATAATTGTAGTGGCAAAGCCCGCAGCAATTAGCAACATTATTAAAATGGGTAAAAAATCCAATGGGGAAGATGCATTCATATACAAGGCGTAAATATAATGAATATCAAAGGTATTAAAGTTTTATAAAGGGCAGGATTTCATGACCTTTTTCATATTCAAAAAATATAAAATAGGTGCCCGAAACCAAGCCTTGTATGGAAATAGTATGCGCGGCTTGTGGGGTAAATAAAACACTTGCTTTATAAACGGTTTGGCCAATAACATTTCGAATATGCAAATTAACTTTTTGGGGCGATTTTAAATGATGCTCAAGCCAAAGCTCTTTATCTGCCGGAATGGGGCGACAACTAAAAGCAGATTCTACGGCTGACTTTGATAGCTCTCCTACAGTTTCTAACTGATAAAACAAGGCGCCCGAACTGGCCTGGCAAGCACCATTATTTACCCAAACGCTGTAATACCCATCGCTTGTAGGTGCATAGGTGGCAGATGTGGCACCCGGAATGGGCGTGCCATTTAAATACCATTGATAAGCTGTAGCAATTACCGAGGTCATTAAATACCCGGACATAATTTGAATGGTTGGGGTAATAGGCACTTGTGTATCCACAGTAAGTGAGGCAGTGCCACTAACCGAGCATGCGCCAACAGATGCCGTAAATGTGTATACAGATGAGGTGGGTGCAGTTACAAAAATAGATGCACCTTGCTGACCGGTTGACCAATTAATCTGACTTGCATTACTCGCAACACTTATTAATCCTTGTTGATTAATACAAACCGAAGCATGTGTTACACTTACGGTGGGATTTCCAACTGCTTGAATGGTTTTAGTTATGGGAGCGCTTAATCCATTAGCGTTACCAGAAATTAATGTAATAGTATAAATGCCGCTAATGCTATAAGTTACAGCTGGATTTTGTAAAGTGGACGTAGATGGACTGCCGCCCGGAAAACTCCAATTCCATTGCGTTGGTGCGTTTGATGACTGATCGTTAAATACAAAAGGTACATTTATACAGGCAGCATTATAAGCATTATAAAATTGTGATACCGGCGCAGCACTCGGATTTGAATACAAGGCCGTTTCCCAAACACCACGGGCATAGGTTGCTGCACGTAATTTTTGTTGAGGGTAAAAAAGTTCCATATCATCTACTACAATATTGGGCAGTCCGGCATTAAAGGGAATCCAGGCATTCATGCTCGGCTCACGATAGTATACACCAACATCGGTGCCCACATATAAATTTTGTGGACTGTTATTTACATATAATATACAATTTACCGGTATGTTGGGAATACCATTAGAGTAATTAAACCAAGAATTTCCGCCAGTATATGACGCAAACACTTTATTGCCATTGGAATAGCCTGATAAGGTTACAAAAATAATATTGGAATTGGTGTTGTCAATTGCTAAATCGGTTATTTGAGCTGAACCGGAGGGTAAGCCATTGGTTATATTGGTCCAAGTCTGCCCACCATTAATAGTTTTAAATACACTGGTATTGGTAGTGTAATAAATGATTTGGTTGTTGGATGGTGAAATTTTTATTTCATCAACTGGTACGCCATTAAAGCTAATTTTAGTCCAACTGGTACCTTGATTGGTTGATCGGAAAACGTCTTGATACCCGCAATAAAATGTTGTAGGGTTAACCGGATCCTGTACAATGGGCGAAACCCAAGGGGCCGTGCCGCTTAATCCGTTGGTAATACCAGTCCAATTGGTACCGCCATTGGTGCTGCGGGCAAATCCCCCGTATTGCGTTGAGCTAACCATTACATTATCATTGTTCCATGAAATAAAACAATCCATGCCATCACCACCACGCACTTCCGACCAGGTGGCAGTATTTAGTAAATTGGTTCCATTATCTTGATGACCGCAAATTATTCGGCTTGCGGTAGAGGCCGAAAGCCCCATTTTATACATTTGGGCAATATTCATATTACCGTTAATGGTGGTCCAAGTTGATCCCCCGTTAGTACTTCGCGCTACACCGCCATCGGTTCCTAAATAACAAAGGGTTCCAGAAACATATAACACATCGTGTAAATCGGCATGAACGTAGGGTCTCCCTCCGGCACCAGTCCAGTGGGTATTAAGCGACCATGTTAATCCACCGTTTACGGATTTCCAGGAATTTACGCCACCCGCAATGATTTCATTCGGATTAGACGGCGAGGCATCTAATGCAATATCATACCAGCCTTGTCCCCCGGTACCTGAACCGTTTGCACTCCAATCAAAAATATTTGGAGTACCGCTCATAAGGCTAAATGTAAGACCCGCGTTAACAGATCTGTATACACCGCCATAACCGTTATTATTGTTACTGGCAAGAATATAAACATAACTTGAATTTCCTGGTGTAACAGCAACAACAAGCCGGTTGGTGCCGCTTAAGCCCGAAATACTTACCGGGCTAAAACTGGAGCCTCCGTTTACAGATTTAATAAATGAAGCCGCGGTTACCACATATATTGTGGTGGTATCTCCGGGGCGGTATTCGGCGTCCATGGCCGAGGCACTGCTTACAAGCGACCAGGTTTGTCCGGCATTGAGGGTTCTGTATACCCCCACCGAGGTAGCTGCAAACAAAGTATTTGGATTTAAGGGGTTTATAAGTAAACGGTAAATGCGTCGCTGTTGCGAAGTAGACCAGGCTAAACCTGTTGGACTCCATGTTAAACCACCGTCTGTAGATTTATAAACGCCTATAGACTGTGTATCTCCGGCGTCTTTATCACCGGTTGAAATGTATAGGATTTGCGTATTGAATGGATTAACAGCAATATCAGAAACCCCACAGGAACCCAATTGATCAGTGGTTGTGGTATATGTTAAGCCACCGTTAGTGGTCATCCAAAATCCACCGGCTGCAGCACCAACATAAAACGCTGCTGTGTTAGTGGGATGCGCCCGTATGGCTTGCACTCTGCCGGCATCACCATTTACTGGTGAGCCAAAGGGGCCTACGGCCGTCCAGTTTGCAGTTGTTGCATGAGGTGCAGAAAGTTGTGGTACCGTTTTAAACTGAGGGTCTTGTGTATTAATAACTTGTTCTAAAGCATAGGTACGTGATGCCTTTCGGAGGTCACCGCTGGGGTAAACCCGTGGCTCAACAAACCATTGCCAGCGTTTAAAGGCTTTATAGCCTCGTCCTTTTTCGTATGGATGCTGGCTCCAATACGTATCAAAAGCTTCTACAATATTGTAATAATTGGCATTGGTGTCCAATAGCATACGGGTCCATTCTTGTGCCCTTGAAACAAAGGTTGTAAAAAGCAATACCGTGGCAAATAAAAAACGAGATACATATTTCATAGCGATTTTAAATATATTGCTAAAGCAGATAAAACACAAACCCAACAGGCTTGGGTATACCAAAACATTAGCGTATCTTTATACAAATTTACTTTATGGGAATAACACTTTTTATCAATGGATTGTTCGGAATGGGACCCACAGAAATCATTGTAGTTTTAGTTATTGTACTTTTACTCTTTGGAGGCAAAAAAATACCCGAGCTTATGCGGGGATTAGGTAAAGGCGTTAAAGAATTTAAAGATGCCAGTAAAGGCGAAGCCCAAAACGATCCAGACACCAAGGCCTAAACCGTGTATGTTTTTCGTTCCATATCAGATCTTCAGCAAGATTTGAGGGCAGGCCATGTAACTTGTGTGGAGCTGGTTCAGCAGCATGTAATGGCTATTAAAAACGCGTCGCACCTTAACTGTGTTTTAGAAACATTTGAAACATCAGCCCTTGCAAGTGCGCAGCGGATAGATGAAAATATCAAAAATGGAAAAGCCGGGCAATTAGCCGGAACAATTATTGGCCTAAAAGACACCCTATGCTACGCAGGGCATAAAGTGAGTGCAGGCTCAAAAATTCTACACAATTTTGAGTCCTTGTATTCGGCTACAGCAGTTCAGCGGCTTTTGGATGCAGACGCCATAATTATTGCCCGCTTAAATTGCGATGAATTTGCCATGGGAAGTAGTAATGAAAACTCTGCCTTTGGCCCTGTAAAACATCCTTTAGATCCTAAACGTGTACCAGGCGGCTCTTCGGGAGGTTCTGCGGCCGCTGTTGCCGCTGGTATATGCCATGCAGCATTAGGAACAGATACAGGGGGCTCTATTAGACAGCCTGCTGCATTTACCGGAACAATTGGTTTAAAACCAACGTATGGACGCATATCCAGAAATGGATTGATAGCCTATGCCTCTTCATTTGATCAGATAGGCCCTATTACTAAAACTATTGAGGATGCAGCCCTTTTGTTTGAAATTATGAGTGGAAAAGACGCGGCAGATTCAACTACTGCAACAGAACCTGTTCCCCATATAAGTAAATCTTTAAACGACAAAAAAACTCCACGTAAAATTGGATATATAACCGAATGTGTTGAAGCTGATGGGATTGATCCAGAAGTACAGGCTGCTGTTAAATCACAGTTACATGCATTACAAGCTGCAGGACATGATATTATTCCCATTTCTTTTCCTTACCTCGATTACTTAGTGCCCGTATACTATGTTTTAACAACTGCAGAAGCTTCATCAAATTTAGCTCGGTTTTCTGGGATGCATTATGGATACAGAAGTTCTGAAGCTAAAGATTTAGAACAATTATACAAACAATCAAGAAGTCAGGGTTTTGGAAAAGAGGTAAAGCGCCGAATAATGCTGGGTACTTTTATTTTAAGTGCAGGCTATTACGAGGCCTATTACAATAAAGGCCAAAAAGTAAGGCGATTGGTTCAGGATATGACCTTAGCGTATTTTAAATCACTAGACGCTATAATAACACCAACAACTCCCGGCACAGCTTTTGAATTTGGTAAAAACAGTGCGGATCCTATTAAAATGTATCTTGAGGATATTTTTACCGTGCAGGCTAATATTACGGGGGTGCCTGCAATATCGGTACCCTGTGATACACATTCAAACGGAATGCCCATAGGAATTCAGGTAATGTGTGATCGGTTTAATGAACGCGTTTTGTTTGAAATAGCCTCTCAAATTAAAATACCACAAAAACCTTAATAATTTTTAAATTACATTTGCACAAAAAATCATGAAAGTATCAGTTATCGGAGCCGGAAATGTTGGCGCAAGTTGCGCGGAATACATTGCACTTAACCGCATGGCCGCGGAAGTGGTTATATTAGACATAAAACCAAATTTTGCTGAAGGTAAAGCCACCGATTTAATGCAAACCGCCACATTAAACGGCTTTAATACCCGAATTACAGGAAGTACTAATGATTATAAAGCCACTGCGGGTAGCGATGTGGTTGTTATTACAAGTGGAATTCCCCGTAAACCCGGAATGACGCGTGAAGAACTTATTGGAATTAATGCCGGAATTGTTAAAGATGTAACATCTAATATTTTACAACATTCACCGCATGCCATAATTATTGTTGTGAGTAACCCTATGGACACCATGACCTACCTCGCGTTGAAATCCAGCGGATTGCCCAAAAATCGCATTATAGGCATGGGCGGTATTTTAGATAGTGCCCGTTTTAAATTTTATTTAGCACAAGCCCTTCAGGTACCAGCCAGTGATATTCAAGGAATGGTTATTGGTGGCCACGGTGATACGACCATGATTCCTTTACACCGCTTAGCAACATATTCCGGGGTACCGGTATCACAGTTTGCCAATGCGGATGTAATACAAAACGTAGTATCCAGCACCATGGTAGGGGGAGCAACTTTAACATCAATGTTGGGTACCAGTGCTTGGTATGCCCCTGGCGCAGCTGTTGCTGCTTTGGTTAATAGTATTTTACACGATCAGAAAAAAATATTTCCATGTTGTGTTGCATTACATGGTGAATACAATCAGCAGGATATCTGTTTAGGGGTTCCTGTAGTTATTGGAAAAAACGGCTGGGAACAAATATGCAATGTTAACCTTAATGCTGATGAACAAGCATTATTTAATAAAAGTGCCGATGCAGTACGCGCCATGAATCAGGTACTTATTGACATGAAAACCATTGCATAGTTTATGGTATACTTAGTAAAATAGCTTATTTAATTCCGTTATTTAAACCAAAGCCATTTAATAACCAATCTTTTTTGCAATAATTATTGGAGTGGGGTATAGGCTAAAACCAAAACATGAATCGTTTTACAAATATTTTTTTCCCAGGTATTAATTAACGCTTCTAATGTAGCACCTGTTGTACACACATCATCAAGTATTAAAATATTTTTAGATGCAAGTGGTGCTGTTGTTTTAACGCAAAAAGCACCTTCTGTATTGTAAAAACGGTGGGATCTTCCTAACCGTGTTTGGCTTTGCTGCGGTTTGCGAATAATCGAGGCATTTAATAGAGGAATACCGAGTTGTTTGGAAATAGTTTTTCCTAAAAGCTCAGCCTGATTATAACCCCTTTGACGTTTTCGTAAACTTGAAATGGGCATGGGTAAAATAGCATCAATGTGTAACATACGTAAATGCGCTTCAAAATGCTGCCATAACAGTGTGCCTATTTGTTTGGCCAGCTGTGGATTGTGACCATATTTTATGTGTTCAATTATTGACTGAACGGGTTTTGTTTTTTCAAAATACCATAATGCACAAAAGGAATTTACGCTAACTGATACCGCAGTAAGCGTTTGGGGTACCTTAAATTCGGTTTCGGTGTTGTTATAGTTACGAATTTGAGAAGCACAGGCAAAACACAAGGGTAAAAAGGCATGTACAACATTATTTTGTTTGCAATGAACACAAACATTTGGATAAAAAACGGCTGTTAATGCATTTAGATATTGTCGCATTGCAAAAAAATAAAGATATTTAGGATGTATGGAAGAAACAACACCTAAATCAAAACGCTGGATTTTACCGGTTATACTTTTATTATGTACAACAAATATTGTAACCCTTTGGCTTTGGTTAAAATCAAATGATACGGTGATAGTGGAACGCGTAATGACCGAAAAATACAGAGAAGAAAAATCCGATGTACAAGAAGAGTTAAAAACTTTACAAGAGGAGTTTAGCAGCCTAAAGGCTACTGACAGCAGTATGCAATTAGACATTAATGAAAAAAAACAGCGTATTGAAAAGTTATTAAAGGAAGCAAAAAAACATAAAAACGATGCTAAGATTATTAGTCAGTTAAAAAAAGAAACCCAAACCTTACGAGCCATTATGCAGTCGTATATCAGAACCATAGATTCATTAGGGGTTTTAAATAAAACTCTAACTGACGAAAAAAATACGGTTTTAAACCAACTTGATAAAGAGCGCGAAAAACAAACGGAACTGGTAAAACAGAAAGAAGAGCTGCAAACTACCATATCAAAGGGGAGTCTCTTGTTATGCAGTAAAACAAAAGCACAGGCGGTGTATTATCGTAAAACCGGTAAAAAAGAAGTTGAAACAGCCCGTGCCAGTAAAGCTGAAAAAATAAAAGTATCTTTTATGCTTGGACAAAATCGTATTGCCAAAGCGGGGCCCAAAGATGTATATATTAGAATTGTTACACCAAATGGGCAAGAAATGACCAAAAGTTATGACGCTTCAAACCGTTTTAGTTTTGGAAAAAGTCAGGGCTATTTTGCTGGAATGGAAACTATAAATTATGCAAATGCTGACATGGAAGTTGTTGTTTACGGTGAGGGTCAGGGTGAATTATTGCCGGGTTCATACCATATTGAAATTGTTTGTGATGCAGCTGTTATTGGGTCTCTGTCTTTAATACTCGACTAAAAAATGAAATTAGCTTTTGGCCTTTTGGTGCTTTTTGCAGCACTACCCCAGATGTTTCGTGCTCAGCAGTTTTGCGGCACTCCAATACCGGAAGCATTATGGAATTCAGCGTTTAACACCTTGGTTGCGCAGCAGCAAATAAATAATAAAACCCAAGCACCCCTGTATACAATACCTGTTATTATTCATGTTATTCATGGCGGACAGGCTGTTGGCACGTATCCCAATTTGGCTAATGCACAACTTGTTTCTCAAATTCAAACGTTAAATCACGATTACTCCGGAACAGGTTTTAATAACTGGAATTACCCGGCGTCGGCTTTCAGCCAATGGGCGGCAACGCAAAGTATTTCAGCTACAAATACCGATGCACTGGGACGAATTAAAATAGCAGATTGTCAAATTCAGTTCTGTCTTGCAACAAAAGATACCCTTGGAAATACCTTGCCAGAACCCGGTATTGACCGCATTAATTATGTTTCAAAAAACTGGTCAAATCCTTCAGGCATAACATCCTATAATGCGTTTAAAAGTTTTATAGACAATACTGTAAAACCACAAACCATTTGGAACGTTAAAAAGTATTTAAATATTTGGATTACAGATGCCAATTTAAATGCAATTGGGGGCCTTTTAGGGTATGCCACATTTCCGCCGTTAACCGGATTGCAGGGTCTTACATCGGTTGGCACAGCCAGCAATGATGGTTTTTGGTGTTATTCACAAGCTTTTGGGTCATCGTATTTTTATCCTGGCGGAACATATTATTCTGGATATGATAAAGGCCGCACAGCAACTCATGAAATTGGACATTGGCTGGGCCTGCGTCATGTTTGGGGCGATGGAAATTGCCTTACCGATTTTTGTAACGATACACCTCCGGCCTCTGCAAGTAATTTTGGTAATCCCGGGTATCCACTAAAATCGGGCTCATGCGGATCAAATGCACCCAACGGGGAAATGTTTATGAATTTTATGGATTATACCAATGATCCGATCAAATATATGTTTACAACCGATCAGCAAAGCCGGATTGCAACGGCCATGGCCAATAGCCCGTATCGAAAATTTTTAGGAACCCATAATTTATGCAGCGTTAATGCACTTGCGGCAAATGCTAAATTTACTACCTCTTTGCAGGCATGCGCAGGGAGCACCATTTGGCTCCAAAATCAGTCGCATGGCATACCTGTACCACAATTTACTTGGGCTGCCTCTGGAAATGCCACGTTTATTCCAAATGCAAATGCACCATATTATGTAACGTTTTCTAATTCAGGTATTCAAACCATTAGTTTATCTGCGGCTAATGGCACCTTAAGTTCTTTTACCCGGACACTTAATATTTTACCTCGACCGAGTTTAACAATTACCGCCTCTTCATCTTCAGTATGTGCCAATGATACCATTTATCTTTTAGCCGATGGGGCATTATCTTATACCTGGATGCCTGTACTTGAATTGAGTAATGTATTGACCGTGCCCATGCCCCAAAGCCAAACAATAACGTTAATAGGAATGGGTACAGGCAGTTGTATAAGTCAAGACAGTATAGCGCTCTATGTTGTAGATTGCACGGGCATAACTTCAGGCTTAAGTTCACAATTTAGTATATATCCTAATCCGGCAAATTCATATGTATACATACAGGGCATTGAAACCCTTGACCAAAGCGGCATAGTGAGTATATGGGATTACAATGGAAAAATACGTAAACAACAAGTTGTGCCATTAACGGGGCGTATAACGCTTGAGGATTTACCAAAAGGTTTATACCTGATAGAGTATCAAAATACAAGGCTGTGCATTCGAAAAAAACTTAGTATTAATTAAAATAAAATACGGTACTGCGGTACAATAAATAATTTTAATTGGTAATCGTATTCCAACTGTTGCGTTTTTGGATTGTAAGTTTGTTGGAAAACATTATCATGCTGTGTTATATTTTGAAAATCAATTTGTAATTCATGAGTAACATGTTTTTTATTTATTCGTATACCCGGGCGAATATCCAATCGAAAATAATTTGGATATTGTTCTGAAAAGGCCTTGTCAGTAAATCGTATTTCTTTTTTCTGAGCCCTGCTTTTTTCTAAATCAATGGGTGTAAAGCGTTTTCCGCCAGCCCAGGTAGACTTAAAATCTACAATTACAGAAACTGCAGGCGTTAATTGAAATTCTTTGCCGCCTAATCCGTTAATGACATAATTACCATTAAATGCTGTGTTACGCCAAATGGCATCACTTCCGCAGTACCTGCTATTAAAAAAACTACCGGTAGTTAAAATGTAATATTTTGCATTAAAATACCGTTCAATAGTAAATTCAATTCCATAATTAAGCCCCGATCCGCTGTTGGTAAGACCCGTAATGTTTGGGCTTAAAAAATCAGCACCTAAATTAAGTGCTGAAAATGAGGAAGCCGAATATGTAACCGGAACCTTATATAAATATTGGTAATATGCTTCGCTTTTAAAATGCCATATAGACTTTAAATTAAAATCATGACTTAAAACAACGTGTAGGGCTTTGGTAAAATCTAATGATGTGTTAGTTAATGCACCAAAATTAGTGGTTGAAAAATACATGTAGTAGGGTTGTGTTTGACTGTGTAAACCACAGGCAAAACCTAAATGATGATTTAAGTGGGTGTATTTAATGCTAAATCGGGGCTCAATAACAGCGTGTGAATTTAAACTTAAATATTGCGCATATATACCCCCCTGTATTCGTAACCGCGCATTCATTTTAATTTGCCATTGGGCATACCAGCGATTTGAAAAGTAGGCACCGGTATAATGCCTCAAGCGAGAATATAAAAGGGGTTTAAAAAAAATGGCACTACTGTCAAAAAGATGTAAATGGATGCGTTCAATATAAATTCCACTTTCAAAAAAATGTTTTGAATTTAATTTATAATGGTAAACGGAATGCAGGCCTGTTTTTAATACGCTGAAATCTTGACGGTATTCGGGAATTGTAAAATCGGGTGTTGAAAACGCACTATCGATGTAATCGGATGCAATGTTATTTTGTGAGCCGCTAAATCCAAAATAAGTTGACACATAACTTTTTGAATTAATAGGGTAATGGTGAGACATGCCCAATACTCCAATTTTAGAATTAAAGTATGCATTTCGGTTGGCATAACCGTATAAACTGTTTGCACCTGCCCGTAATTTATCTTTATACAATAAGGCTATTGTACTTACCCCGCCCATACTCCATAACATAAAATGCCCGTATCGTTTGGTGCTCCAGTCTATACGCATATTGTAATCTTGATATTCTGGAACGGCAGATCCGGTTCCAAAAGGAATGTTTAGGGCTTTAAATACACCTAATGTAGAATATCGGTAAAATACCATATAGCTGGCTTGCTGTTTAGAACCAATGGGACCTTCGGCACCTAATTCAAAACCATTAAAACCTATTTGTGCCAAGTACTCACGTGTATCGGTATTTCCTCTGCGCCATTTTAAGTCAAACACACCAGAAAGTGCGTTACCATAATGTGAAGAAAAAGCACCACTTGAAAAGTCAGACACATCCAAAACATTAGTATTTATTATACTTATGGGACCACCAGAGGCGCCTATATTACCAAAATGATTTGGGTTGGGCACATCCAAACCGTTTATACGCCACAATACTCCTAATGGTGAATTGCCACGCACAATAATGTCGTTGCGGGAGTCGTTGGCGCCACTTACCCCTGCATAATTTGCAGCCATTCGAGCAGGATCGTTTCGGCTGCCGGCAAATCGACTGGCATCTTCGGCATTAAATACATGTGTGCTAATTAAATTAAACGCATTTCGTGATTCACTTTTAGTTTGCTGTGCAGTTACAGTTATTTCATCACCCTGAATAACACGTTCTTCCATAGCAACAGACAGATTACTTTCTTTACCTGAAATTATTCGGGTAACTAATTGCTTTGTAATGTATCCGGGAATTAAAAACGTAATGTTTGCCAAACCTAAGGGCATGCTTTTAAAAATAAAAAATCCCGCTTCATTACTTGTACATTGGCGAATGACGCTATCTGTTTTAAAAGTAATAAGTACACCGGGCAAGGGCGTTTTGCTTTCAGCATCTGTAATACGGCCTTTAAGCGTTTGGCTATAGGCCCAACTTGTTAATAGAGGGGTACAAAGTGCCAGCACCCTAATCCAAAAAACCATTTTGAACATAGGGAATTAAGGGGTACTAACGGCGAGCGGAATTATTTTACCATTAATAACAGCAGGTGCTAAAGCAAACATGCAAATCCATTGAGCAACCTGTATAGGTTTTACAGGGGCTTTAAAATCTGGAAATGCTTTTGAAAACATTTCGGTTTGTGTAGCCCCCAATGCTATGGCATTACACCGTACATTGTAATTTTTAAATTCTTCGGCTAAACATTCGGTTAAACCAATAAGTGCAGCCTTAGTACTGGCATATATACTCAATCCAGAAAATTTCATACTGCCCTGAATACCGCCCATACTGGCTATATTTATAATGTGTAACGGCGCAGATTTTGATTGTTGCTTAATGAGAGTTTGAATTAACATAATAGGCGCAAATACATTTACAGCAAAGAGATGTGTAATTTCATGCGGCACTGTTTTTAAAAAAGATTTTTGAAGTAAAGCAGCGGCATTATTAATTACTATTTGTGGTTTTAATTGCAATTGTTTTATGTTATCAAATATTAATTTAATTGCAGTTGTGTTTGTAATATCAGCCGTAAAATAAAACAGGCGCTTGCTATATTTTTGTTCAAGTGTTTTAATGGATTTTGGATACGTACGAGCACAAGCAACTACAATTAGCGTACTGGATTTTAAAAATTCATGCACAAGTGCAAATCCAAGACCTTTGGATGCACCGGTAATTATTACACAAGGTTTAAGGGACATGGATTCGTTTTTCGTTTTGAATGCGATCTAATAAAATGGTGGCATCATAATCATTTTTCCGAATTTTCAATGCTTTTTTACAGGCGTTTATTCCTTCATCAAATTGCTTTTGAGTTAAGGCCTGGCGCGCAAATTGTAATAATGAATCGTATTGATATTGTCCAAGTACTTGTGGTACCGCACTGTTTTGGTTCTGCTCACTGGTTTGTACGGTTGTTTGGGAATTATTTACATTACCTGTTGGTTGTGGTTTTACTGGTACAATAGTAGAAGCTGGCGCTGCCTTGGGAGATTTTACGGTAGTTGATGTGTTTGGTTTAGGTGTAGGATCAACTTTAGGTTGAACTTGTGATGGTGTTGCATCTGTCTTTGCGCTATTGGTTTTACTTGGTGCGGCTATTCCACAGGCACCAATTTTTTTTAACTGTTGTAAGGGATACCATTCGTTGGGAATAGTTTTTAAAGCCTTTTCGTATAGCGACTTGGCTAAGGGACAATCGGGTATAGCCATTGCAGCATCACCATCTCGGTTAAGCTTACAAAACAAATTCATTATATCATCTTCTTTTTGTCGTAATTCGGCTAGTTTTTCAAATATGAGTTCTGCATTTGCATCATCTTTGTCAAAAACGGAGCCTTTTTCAAAATACTTTATTTTAATCAGGTCTTCTTTAAGCAAACTGTAATCAACACCCGGAATAGGCTTGGCCATAATTACACCTTTCATGGGGTAAACGGGTTTAAAATCAGATTCTGATACTTCTTTTGGAACTCCCTGTGTAGAAATTATTATTTTTTTGGGATTGCATTTGGGATACGAAACTAAAAGTTCATAAATACCATTGGCAGGTATTTGTATTGAAAATGACCCGTCTAAAGCAGATCGTATTTCTTTTACTACAACTCCAGATTTTATTAGTTTTATGCTGGCTTTCTCTAAGGGTGTTACATTTTTTTCAATTTGGGTAGATAAATTCCAGGTCCATAATTCAACTTTACTTTTAATTTCAAGCTGCCAGGTTTGAGCCCATAGGACTTGACAGCTTAGAAATAATATCAGAATTAAATGACGCAAAATCATACGCTATTGTAAAGATAGTATATTGCTACATTAAGGCCTATAACCGACAGCAAACGTTTACAATTAAAAATAGACGAATATAAATGAAAAACAACCGAGTATAGTACTTAACCGTTTTCAATTTTGCAGTGTTGAATGTTTGGCGCCAAAAACAAATCAACGTAAAAACAAAACATAAAAAATAAAACAAATGAAAAACATGAGCAATCAAGTCCAGATTATAGGTCGTCTGGGCGCCGAACCGGAAGTAAAGACCCTTGAAAATGGTGGAAAGTTAGCACGCTTTAATGTTGCTGTATCAGAACAATATACCAAGCGTAATGGCGAAAAAGTAAAAGATGTACACTGGCACTCCGTAGTTGCATGGGGTAATTTAGCAGGAATTGCAGAGCGTATTTTACACAAGGGCTCGCGCGTTAATATTGATGGTAAATTACTAAATCGCGTATATGTAAACAAAGAAGGAAAGCGGCAAATGAGTTCTGAAATTGTTGCTAATGCCTTTATGCTGTTAGATTTAAAACCCAAAACAGAAAAGTCCTAAACAAGGATTGTTTCTAAATAAAAAAGCCCGGGTAACCCGGGCTTTTTTTGTATCGATAGGTTTTATTATTCTTTGATGATGTTTTGTTTGTATACGGGAATGGTACCGTTTAATACTTCAATATAATACAGTCCTGATTTATATGAACGCATATCAATACGAGCATCCGATGAAACTTCAGACATGAATATAACCTGACCAATACTGTTATGTATGCGCAGCGTATAATTATTTTTTTGATCTGATTTAAACTGAAGTATACCAGAATTGGGATTGGGAAATAATGAAAAACCTGAATTTTGGGTTTCCTCAATACCTATACACGAATTCACTTTTATGGTAATTACTGTAAAGTTACC
>RFNG01000064.1 GCA_009927275.1 Sphingobacteriia bacterium
CTGGCTTTGCAAGCGCTTTTTTACGCTTTACCTGAAACGGCTTTGAAGATTTAGATGTTGATTTAACCTTCTTTTTTTTTGTCATAGTCGTTTAAATAAAAACGAGTAAAAGTTTTATCCCTATAGCCAAAGGAAAAACTTCAACAATGCAAAGGTATGAAAAAAACTGAAAAAAACTTAAGGCATTTGACGCCCAAAGGCTTTTGATTATTCGATATGCATGCAGCATAACTATAAGTATTGCCAAAACTGCCAGCGCATATATTAAAAATTGAATGCTGTGTGCCTGAATATTATAATACATAATCAGTATGGATTGGCCAACCGCCAGTGCAATAAAAATTGATTTTTGACGGTTATATACCTGATGCAATAGTGTGGTATTTTGATGTATGGCTAAAAAAAATAAATGCGCTACAATTCGGCGGATGGCAATTAGTGCAAGCCATATTATAATAAATAACCCCCATTGCTGCCAGGCTCCGGCCCAAGGGAACAGCCAATGTAATGTTAAATTAAATTGCATTAGTAAATAACTTGCACTAAGTACATATAAAACCATAAACCAATACTTTGCCCTTTGCTGATGTGGCAAAGCCTCTGTGGTGACTTGGACCGATGCGTTTTTAAATCCAAAACGAAATAAATGCAATAAATAAGATGGCGCAGACTCCACTGCAATGCAAAAAAGCGTGAATGCACTAAGAAAAAAAACAGTATCCTCCGTGCTAAAATTATCTATGTGTGGATGTCCGGAAAATGGCATGCGTGCTAGTCCAAATGCTGAAATGAAAATGTACGTGAAATACAAAATCCAAATTTAATTTGGCCTTTTATCCATGAATCGGTTGTTTGTGTAAGTAAGTTGTTTTCTATAATAGCCGATGCATTTGTATAAATTAAGCTAAATACGTGCCCTCCGGTTTCGAGCTCTACGCCCAACGCTAGCGGCATTTGACGATCTGCGTTTGATTTGTAATACGCACCAAACACCTGTGTATAATCTCCAATTAAGCATACCCGACTTGCAATTTTAATTCGTGCGCCGGCACCCAATGTAAAATTATCATTTAGGTCATATGCGCCGTTTGTTGAATTTTTGGATTCTATAATAAAATTACGATGAATAAACCCGGGTATCAGTTCTAATGAAAGCCTTGAATTGCATTTTCGGGCAATTAAAAGCTGGCTCACATAATTAAAGCGGTGTGCTTCACGGGTTTCAAAATTTTTATAAACCCCTGCATACAGCATAGAGGTGGGCATATGACTATACCCTGCACTTAAAAACAATACCAATGTAATTGGACGCCGCTTGGTGGTATACTGTTGTAAAATTCGCCATTTCATGTTGGCATCAATAAGTTTATTCCATGAACTATGTCCTAAACCTATACTTAAATGCGATGTAATTCCATAATCTAAACTAAATCGTACATCACTAACCTGATTTAATCCAAATAAATTTTGAGCACTTTGATTGAGCGGATTAGGCAATGCCGTATTGTACAGATTACCAAACCGGTGTAAAATTCTAAAATCCAAATGCCGCGACTTAATGCATTCGGTAGTTTGAATATTTCCTAATCTAACCGTTTTAAAGGTTGCAAATACCGGTTCCATTTTAATGGTACTGTCGGGTATTTGATCTAATAAGTTTAAATCTTGCGTGTAAAAACGCAGTTGTATTCCAAAACAAAAGATTAAAACGGAAAAGTATTTATTTAACATAGGGAATGAGCTGAGCATCAAAAGTGATTTCAATTTTTTCGGCAATGTTGGTAATGTATAATGAAGGAATTTTAATATTGTAGTCTTTCAGTAAAACTGAAAACGTACTGTGAAGAATGAGCTTTTGGTTTTTAATTAAAAGGGTTCCCGGAATTTGAACCGGTTTTTTTACCCCATGCATTTCTAAATCGCCTTTAACCGTAACATTGTATTGGCCCTCTGCGGTATAACTGGTAAGACCCAAAATAGTGCCTGAAAACGTGCTGTGTGGAAAACGCTCTGTTTCCATATAATTTTCATTAAAATGTTCTTCCATTAATGCATTTTTAAAATGAAAATCTTTAGTATTTAATTTAATTTGAATGGTATTTGATGTGCTTTGAATAACCGCACGGCCTATTTTTGAAACAGCAGCTATATCCTCTAGTGGTGTAGATGAAAAAAACTTAATTCGAAAACCATCTGGCGCCAATGTATATAGCTGAGCATATACACCAAGGGATATAAAACACAAACCTATAAAAGCCCATACACGCATTGTTAAATGTAATAAAATGAAACCGAATTAAAACAATTGGTAAATGTTATACAACAATTAATTACTGGGGTAGCCAGCATCATACCAAGATTTAAATGCCTGTAAATCAGAAGCACTAAGGCTAGTACCTTGAGGCATGGATTTTTTTACATATACAGTTTCGTATATATCATGAATTGAATTTTTAATGGATGTATTGTAATCGGTGGGGTCGTAAAACCATTCCCCCGAACTAGATCCAGAGGCCGCGTGGCATGATGCGCATTTGGAGTCAAAAATGGATTTAACAGCGGCATTGGTAAATGGCGTTTTTGTAGTAGATTCGTTTTTTTGGCAAGCGCTTATCAAAACTAAAAAGCTACTAATTACTATATAATTGAAGTGATGACGTGTTGATGGTTTCATATATTTAGGATTAAAATAATCATAATTTAGATAAATACTGCGTTTGTAAAATTTGTAAATGATGTACATTATGGTTTACTATGGCCCAGCCGAGTTCATTAACCGTCCATTGTGTATTGTTTGCAGTACCTGAATATCCCAGCATTAAAGGACTGCATGCTTCAAATAGCTGAAGCGTTGCAGCACGGGTAACCGAAAATGCATGGCATGTTTTTTCAGGTTCAAGATCCATTTGATTGTATATTTTAGCATAGGCGTTTTCATCAAATCCTGGTAATACAGTTTTGTCAGCCCGTGAAAAACATAATGCACGATATGTAAAAATGTGTTCGGTGTCTATAAGGTGTTGCAAAATCATGCCCGGTGTCCATTTTTCGGGAGCGTACCGAAACGTCCACTGTTTCGGGCTTAAATTTTTAAACGCCGAAACCGTTTTTAGAGCCGATGCGGTAAGCGCTTGCGGTAGCGCTTCGGGTGTTCCCGAAGAACTCAGGTATGAGGGCGCCATTGGTGCAGTTTAAGAGTTTAAAAGTAATTTAAACCCCTTACCATGCACGTTAATAATTTCAATTTTAGAATCTTCTTTTAAATATTTTCTAAGTTTTGCAATGTATACATCCATGCTTCGGCCATTAAAGTAATTGTCATCTTTCCAAATAGACTTTAACGCAAAGGTGCGGTCTAAAATCTCATTTTCATGTATACAAAGTAAACGCAACAGTTGGTTTTCTTTGGTAGTTAAACGCTGTTGTTTCGCGTTAAATTGCAACACTTGTTTTTCAGAATCAAACTGGTATGCACCAATACTAAAAATGTGAACACTGGAATCGTTTACGCGGCTTTTGTTTGTTCGTCTTAAAACCGCTTGTACACGCACCAGCAGTTCTTCCATGCTGAATGGTTTTGTTATATAATCGTCAGCACCGGCATTAAACCCTTCAATGGTATCTTCTTTCATGCTTTTAGCCGTTAAAAAAATAATGGGTGTTTGCGGATTAGAAACTCTGATTTCTTTTGCCAAGGTTAAACCGTCTTTGTTGGGCATCATGATATCAAGTAGCAAAAGATCAAAACTGCCTTTAAAAAATAAATCTCCGGCTTTTTTTCCATCTTCAGCCAACTTAGTTTCAAAGCCTTTGGCTTCAAGGTATTCCTGTAATAATGGTCCTAAACTGGTATCGTCTTCGGCCAATAATATTTTAGGTTTAAGCGTTTCCATACAGGCTAAATTATAACAAATAATTGCCCTTTAATTGTGCTTAACATTAATTATCAATTGGCAGATGTACCGTAAACGTACTGCCTTTGCCAAGCTCGCTTTGCACTGCTATACTGCCTTTATGTTTCATTACAACCGCTAATACATACGATAGGCCCAAACCAAATCCTTTAACGTTATGTACATTTCCTGTGGGCACACGGTAAAATTTTTCAAATATTTTTCGCTGATTATCTTTTCCAATGCCTATGCCTTTATCTTGAAACTCAATTTTTATACCTTCTGCTGTATTTAACGTACGGATGGTAATTTCAGGTTGGTGATTTGAGTACTTTAATGCATTGTCAATTAAATTAAAGCAAATATTTGCCAAATGCACCTTGTCGCCTTGAATTTTAAACCGTTTAGCCTCCAACACGGTAACTATGGTGCCGTTTTTTTGATTGACCAGCAATTGTGTTTGATGAATGGCGGTTTGGATTAATTCATGAACATCAATAGCACTTATTTTTAAATTAAATTGGCCTTTATCTAAAATTGAAGTTTGTAGGATGCTTTCAACCAAGCCGCTTAAACGCTTGTTTTCAGCGCGAATCATATGCAAATAGCGCTGTTTTTTTTCGGCACTGGTATCAATGGTTTCGTCGCTTAGCATTTCACTGGCCAATGCAATGGTGCTAATCGGGGTTTTAAATTCATGTGTCATATTACTTATAAAATCGTTTTTAATTTCAGATAATTTTTTTTGCTCAAAATTATTCGCCGTGATATAGTAAAATGAAAATAACAGAATCAATAAAAGCAGCATGGTAATTGCCAAATAGGGCCACATTTCCATAAAAACCAAACGGTCTTGACTCGGAAAACACACAATAAGATATTCGGGTTTTACAAATTTATGTTGGGGTGACAGCCGCACTTTATAATATTCTACCCCCATGGAATCTGACATATTTTCAGCCATGCTTAAATCGCTGTGATGCGGGCTTCCAGGATACAAAGATGAAAGGTAGTACACGTATTTACCTTTAATATTACGGCTTGCAAATGCAGCCCCTAATAGGGAGTCAATTAAGGTTGTATCTAATTTTTGTTTTTTTACATTATAGTAATTCTCAGTTAATGTGCGATCAAAGTAATCAAACTGTTCAGCACCTACAGGTAATAATTCGCCCCGATTAGGATTTAAACCCGATTCCGGTGTTTTTAATCGGTTTAAAAAACTTTTAGGCAATTCCATTTTTAAGCTATCCAGTTGAATGTGTTTTGATTTAATTTCTTCGCTGTGATGGCCGTTACTATCTGTGCTAATTGTTTCGTTAAGTTTTAACTGTACCGCATCAGTAGTTTGAGACATTACAGATTGCGGTTTTTTTACGAATCCCTGCGTTCGCCTTGAAAATTTTATAAAACGGGTTTGCGGATTCATGCTTTCAAATTGCTGCGCTGTTTTATTAAGCGCCTCGTCTACTTTTTCACGAAACAATTCTTCGCGAACATTAAAATCTTTTTTAAGCCAATACAATTGAAACCAAATTAAGGCCACCATGGCAAACGAAAAAAACAAACTGATTATAATGGTAATGCGCCGGTTCATAAGGGTTCGTCATCAGTTAAATCGTTTAATAGGATAACCGATCCGTTTTCATAGGCATAACACTTTAATCGGTCTTTAAAAATATACGGCTTATATATAGACTTGTTTAGTAGCATTCGTAAGGCCTCTTGAACCCCTTCTATTATACTTGGATGCGGGTGCATCATATCTGCCAATTCGCGAATGCCTTGTTGGGTATGAATTAAATACGCAACCGCCTGTATGGCCGAACTGGCATGTTCGCCAACCACGCGCATTCCTAAAATGCGCATGGCATAATCATGTGTTACCAATATTTTAATAAAGCCGCGTGTTTTGCGCATAGCTATGGCGCGCGCAATAACAGAATAATCTACTTTAACCACCCGGTGTGGTATGCCGCGTTCGCGAAGTTGTTGTTCATTATAGCCTACCGCTGCAACTTCTGGATTTAAAAACATAATAGAACTTATGTTTTTATAAGTAAGTGGTTTTATTCCCGGGCCAAACATGCGCACTACCGCATGGCGCGCCTCACGTTCGGCCACATTTACAAGCGCCATATCGGTACTGACATCTCCCGAAACATAAATATGACTGATATTGGTTTGGGTATCATCATGCCAAATTCCACCATTTGGCTTAAGTTGCAGGCCTGCCCGTTCCGGATGTAAACCCTCGGTAACCGGTTGTCGGCCAATGCTAATTAATGCTTTATCTACAACAAAGATGTCTTCACGTTTATCCGAAAACTGCAAGCCGTATTCTACCCTACCGTTAACAACTTTCATAAAAGTAAGCTTGGCGCCATGATGAATTACAGCCCCATGTGCTTGTAAATTATGCTGTACTTCAAGGGCTACATCATCATCTTCTGTAGGTAATATTCGATCGGCTTTGTCAATTAAATTAACCTGTGTTTTAGCATATAAAGAAAAAATGGTGGCAAACTCACAGCCCGTTACACCGGCCCCCAGAATAACCATTTTTTTTGGAAAGGCTTTAAAATTTCGAATGCCATTACTGGTAACTATAATTTCTTCATCAACTTGAATTGAATCGGGAATTCGGGGTTTGCTTCCCGTGGCAATAAGTACATGTTTTGCGTATACCGTTTTAACCTGACCCTCTTTTTGAATATTAATATGGTGTGCATCTTTAAACGAAGCCCAACCTTTTTCGTAATAAAACCCCTTGTTATAGTGTTTTTCTAGTAGCTTTAAATGAACCGACATTTGTGTTTTTCGTTCAAATACGGCATCGTTAACCAGTTCAGAAAATTGGGCAAAAGCAGGCTGGTAATCGTTAACAACACTGCGAATGGCGTCTACTTTTAATCCCTGTTCCCACAAAGTTTTAGAAGTTAAAACCCCGTTGTAAATACCGGCGCCGCCCAGTCGGTTTTTTTCAATTAACAATACCCGTTTACCAAAATCAACAGCTCGCATGGCTCCTGCATATCCGCTGGGTCCTCCGCCAATAACAACCAAGTCGTAATGCTCCACAACTCAAAGGTACATGGATTTGCAGCACATAATATGTTAAACCTGTACCCTATTGTACCAATGCAGTAATTATTTAACTGATTAACAGGGCTTTAGATGTACATTAAAATCCTCTTTTTTTACTATTTTTGCACACCTAAAAAATTTTTATGCATACACTACTTTATATTATACCTGCCTTGGGTATACTTGGTTTACTGGTAATGGCTGTTAAATCCGCCTGGGTTACTCGTCAGGATGACGGTGACGAAAAAATGAAAGAACTTTCGGGCTATATCGCTGCAGGCGCAATGGCCTTTTTAAAAGCCGAATGGAAAATCCTTAGCTATTTTGTAATTATTGCGGCTTTATTGTTGGGTTGGAGTGGTACCGTGCATGAAATTAACGGGCATGCCATTCATTCGCATTGGATAATTGCCATTGCCTTTATTGTAGGTGCTGTATTTTCTGCTACTGCAGGGTATATTGGAATGAAAATTGCTACACGTGCCAATGTGCGTACAACACAGGCCGCGCGTACCAGTTTAGCTAAAGCTCTTAACGTATCGTTTACCGGTGGTACCGTAATGGGACTTGGAGTTGCGGGTTTAGCCGTATTTGGACTTGGTGGCCTATTTATTGTGTTTTATAAAATGTTTGCAGCGGGTCAACCGGTTACGGGCGATGACATGAAGCGTGCCATTGAAGTATTAACAGGATTTTCTTTAGGTGCCGAATCTATTGCCTTATTTGCACGTGTTGGTGGCGGTATTTACACCAAGGCAGCAGATGTTGGTGCAGATTTAGTAGGTAAGGTAGAAGCCGGCATTCCGGAAGATGACGTACGTAACCCTGCCACTATCGCTGACAATGTAGGTGATAACGTGGGAGATGTTGCAGGTATGGGTGCTGATCTTTTTGGATCTTATGTGGCAACCATTTTAGCAACCATGGTACTTGGGCAAGAAATTGATGCTTCGGCAGATCGCTTTGGCGGATTATCTCCTATTTTATTGCCTATGCTGATTGCCGGCTTGGGTATTGTATTTTCAATAATTGGAACTTTTTTTGTACGAATTACGTCTGAAAAAGATAGTGTTCAAAAGGCATTAAATTTAGGCAACTGGTCTTCCATTTTACTTACTATAGGGGCATCGTATTTTTTAGTTAAATACCTTTTACCCGAACAGCTTGAGCTTCGTGGATATAGCTTTTCATCCACCCATGTATTTATTGCCATATTTATTGGTTTAGTAGTAGGTGCCATTATGAGCTGGATCACCGAATACTACACCGCTATGGGTAAACGTCCGGTTAACTCAATTATTCAAAAATCGGCAACCGGCCATGCTACAAATATTATTGGAGGATTATCGGTTGGTATGGAATCTACCGTTATTCCCATTTTAGTTTTAGCAGCAGGAATTATGGGGTCGTATTATTTTGCAGGATTATATGGCGTAGCAATTGCTGCAGCAGGTATGATGGCAACAACCGCCATGCAATTAGCTATTGATGCTTTTGGTCCTATTGCAGATAACGCCGGCGGTATTGCTGAAATGGCACAACTGCCACCCGAAGTGCGTGAACGTACCGATAATTTAGATGCTGTTGGAAATACTACAGCTGCAACCGGAAAAGGCTTTGCCATAGCCTCAGCGGCATTAACCTCATTGGCCTTGTTTGCAGCTTTTGTTGGTGTTGCCGGCATTAGTGCCATTGATATTTATAAAGCGCCCGTACTGGCCGGATTGTTTGTAGGTGCCATGATTCCCTTTATTTTTTCAGCGCTTGCTATTGCCGCTGTGGGTCGTGCCGCAATGGACATGGTACAGGAAGTGCGTCGGCAGTTTCGTGAAATTCCTGGCATTATGGAATATAAAGCCAAGCCCGAATACGAAAAATGCGTAGCTATATCCACAAAGGCGTCCATTCGTGAAATGCTTTTACCAGGTGCCATTGCATTAATTACCCCTGTTGTAATTGGATTTATTTTTGGACCCGAAGTTCTGGGTGGTTTATTGGCCGGTGTTACAGTAAGTGGTGTACTAATGGGCATATTTCAAAATAATGCCGGTGGTGCTTGGGACAATGCAAAAAAATCATTTGAAAAAGGCGTGGTGATAAACGGAGAAACATTTTATAAAAAATCTGAACCGCATAAAGCTTCGGTTACCGGAGATACTGTTGGCGATCCTTTTAAAGACACATCTGGTCCTTCTATGAATATTTTAATAAAACTGATGAGTATAGTGTCCCTAGTTATTGCACCCTACATTGCTATTGACGAAACTACCAGTGGGGCCTGTTGTATGGATGGCTCTGAGACTCAAGAACGTGAAATGGCATGTACCATAAATGGCACATCCTATACCTGCCGTTCGGCTTCAGAATGTGACAGTATTATGAAAGCGCATACCATTAACATTTCTGAACTAAATGGTATGTTTGTTGTGGATGCAGCGCACAGTTCACTTAATTTTAGTGTTAAACACATATTGGCCGATACCAAGGGTAGTATTCAGCTAGATTCAGGTGTTGTAAATTTTTCGGCTTCAGAAAAAATTAAACTTTATTTTAACATGAACTCTGTAAATACACAAAATGCCATGCGTGATGGGCATTTAAAAGATAAGTCTGAATTTTTTGATGTTAAAGCCCATAAACAGGCTGTATTTACAGCAACCGAAATTGTTAGCAATACCGGTATGCGTACGCATGCCTATACCGCTAAAGGCATGTTAAACCTTAAAGGCATAACTAAACCTGTTGATATATTGTTTAACACTGTAGGGCT
>RFNG01000081.1 GCA_009927275.1 Sphingobacteriia bacterium
CGTGAAACCACCCGGGCCGAGGGTAAATCGGAAGAAATGGTTGAAAAAATAGCTCAAGGAAAACTAAATAAATTTTACAAAGAATCAACACTTTTAAATCAAGAGTATTTTATTGATTCCAAAGTAACCGTTCGTCAATATCTTCAAAGTGTCGACAAGGACTTAACTGTAAAAGCCTATAAGCGTTGCGCATTGGCTTAAACCATTGAACCCGACGATGTCGGGTTTTTTTTTATATGTTTGTGTATGGCTTTTAAACGGATATTACTAAAATTGAGCGGTGAAGCCCTAATTGGGCAAAAAGGGTTTGGCATTGATCAAACCCGATTGAGTGAGTATGCTCAAGAAATTAAATCGGTTTATAACAGTGGGTGTCAAATTGCTATTGTAATTGGAGGGGGTAATATTTTTAGAGGCTTACAGGCTGAAAAAGGCGGAATGGATCGTGTACATGGTGATTATATGGGCATGTTAGCAACTGTAATAAATAGTATGGCCATTCAAAGTGCCTTAGAGCGAATTGGTGTACCTACCCGACTGCAAAGTGCTATTAAAATGGAACAAATTTGCGAACCTTTTATCAGAAGAAAAGCCGTTCGCCATTTAGAAAAAAACAGAGTTGTGATTTTTGGTGCAGGCACCGGAAATCCCTACTTTACCACTGATACTGCTGCCACTTTACGTGCCATTGAAATTGAAGCTGAAGTAATTTTAAAAGGTACGCGTGTGGATGGTATTTATTCTTCTGATCCCGAGAAAAATGCCGATGCTGTAAAATTTGAAACTTTATCGTTTGACGACGTATATGCCAAAGGTATTGAAGTTATGGACATGACGGCATTTACCTTATGTAAAGAAAACAAACTTCCTATCATTGTATTTAATATGAATGCTTACGGCAACCTGAAAGCATTGGTGGAAGGAAAAAAAATAGGAACCTTAGTTACAATGTAATGAAAAAAATTCTCATTACCGGAGGAGCAGGTTTTATTGGTTCGCATGTGGTCAGAAGGTTTGTTAACCTTTACCCCGATTACAGCATTCACAATTTAGACAAGTTAACCTATGCCGGAAATTTAGAAAATTTAAAGGATATAGAATCCTGTCCCAATTACCGTTTTATAAAAGGCGATATTACAGATGCAACCTTTATTAATACCCTATTTAAAACCGAAAATTATTATGGTGTAATTCATTTGGCAGCAGAAAGCCATGTGGACCGAAGCATATTAAATCCTCTGGAATTTGTTTATACCAATGTTATTGGAACCGTTAATTTATTGGAAGCAGCCAAAGTACAGTTTTTAAACAACCCCGGCTCTTTTTTTAGATTTTATCATGTAAGTACAGATGAGGTTTATGGTGCACTTGGTGACACCGGAATGTTTACCGAAAACACCGCATACGACCCGCACAGCCCCTACTCGGCCTCAAAAGCAAGCAGCGACCATTTTGTTAGAGCGTATCAGGATACTTTTAAACTTCCTACCGTAATTTCAAATTGTAGCAATAACTATGGTCCAAACCATTTTCCTGAAAAACTCATTCCGCTGTGTATTCATAACATCTCGCATTTAAAACCCTTACCCATTTATGGCAAAGGAGAAAATGTTCGTGATTGGCTTTATGTTGAAGACCATGCCCGTGCCATTGATCTTATTTTTCACAAGGCACAAAATGCAAGCACCTATAATATTGGCGGTCATAATGAATGGAAAAACATTGATGTTATTCGTATGCTTTGCCGTATTATGGATGTTAAATTACAACGTGCCGAGGGCACATCAGCGCAACTTATCACTTTTGTAAAAGACCGCGCTGGTCATGATCAACGCTATGCTATTGATGCCACTAAACTTCAAAACGATTTAGGTTGGTTGCCCTCAGTGACCTTTGAAGAAGGATTACATAAAACGGTAGACTGGTATCTTGAAAATCAAAAATGGTTACAAGCTGTAACCTCGGGCGCATATCAAAACTATTATTCAGAACAGTATACTAAACGTTAATACGTTTTCCTGCCCCACAAATAACAAAACGTTTTACATCCAAATACTGTTGGGCTAACTTCAAAATATCATTTGAAGTTACTTCATACAATGCATCTGCATATTGCTGAAAATAATTGGATTGTAAATTATACTGAATTTGCAAACGATATAATTCCGATTGGTTAAATACCCCATCCATTTGACGTAAGATATTACCTAGTAAATAATTCCGAACGGTTTCCATTTCGGCATCCTGAACACGCTCATTTTGTAAACGCTCTATTTCAAGTTGAATTTGATACAAGGTATCTTTTGAATTGGCGGCATCTACTTCGGTGCTAATCATAAAAAAAGCATGATTTTGATAATTTACTATAGAAGACCCTATGCCATAGGTATAGCCTTTATCTTCACGAATATTGGACATTAAACGAGATCCAAAATAGCCTCCCAATACCATGTTTACAAACTGAAGCTTAAAATAATCGGAATGATTTCGGTTTACCCATGCACACCCCAGGCGAATGGCAGATTGAATTTTATCTGGCATTTCAAACCAAAAAGTGCCAGGTAAAGCGCAGGGCGAGGTAATTTCAAGTGGTATAGCCTTTTGCTTTACATGATTCAATTCAGACAGTACGTGGTCAACCGTATCTGTAACATCACCCGATACAAAAACATAAAGTGCAGAATTTTTATAAAATTCATTATAAAAATACTTAAGATCATTGGAGTTAACCGCGTATATATCAGATTCCTTTACAGATGCCGCATAGGATGCGCTTCTCCAAAATACGATTTTAAAAATAGACGACGCGCCTGGGTATGCACCTTTTGAGATTGAATTTTATAGTCCTGAAGGTGCTGGTTGCGAAACCGTTCTAGCTCTGTTTCAGAAAAAGTTGGGGCCTGTAACATTTCATGTACAAGCCGAATACTGGGTTCAATATATTTTTTTAAGGCATAAAGTGTTATAACTGCAATGTCTTGGTCACACTGTAATTCTAAAAATGAGCCAAAATTATCCATTGCTTCGTTAAATTCGGCATTGGACTTCGTGGCGGTTCCACACTCCAGTAATTGATTTGTAAAATAAGCAATTAACGGCTTTTGCTGATATACATATCCTGCATTAAACACCCATTCTATTTTACATATACCTGAACCCGTTTGTGTTAAAGTATAACATGATAAACCGTTATTTAAAACTTTAAATGCTGCAGGAAGCATTGAAATTTGTTTTATGGGATTAAAAACAGGTGCAATTTTTCGATTTAATGTTTTCATAAGGATGCTCTTGAGCACGAGTCAACGCCAGGACCCGTAAGGTGATATAGTTTTATTGAATTACAATGAAGGTTAGCATTTGCTTTTGACTTATTCCATATATACATAACCAATTGATGTACACCTTTTATATGGGGGGCTAAAATATGACTGTGCCACAAGGGATATGTATTAAAGTTATGCCGAATCAAGGCCATGGGTACCCTTGTATAATACAAAGGCTGCTTATCGATACCTTTATATTCCAAAACAATCCAGGCATCAAAGGGAACGGATGCAGCTTTACATTTAAATTCCCATTCTGCAAGTACAGGTCCCTGTAGCGGTTTTAAAAATTGAGTATCTATGAGTGTATAATATTCTTGATTGGTAAAAGGTATGAAATGTTGAGGTGATTTAAAAAACAAATTTCTGTTTAATGCATGTGTACGCTTGTATAAATAAAATCCAGAATGCTGGTCACGATCTGCAATTAAATAGTAGGGGGCCGCAAAAACAGAATCTTGAGGGTATGCAATAGCCCAATCACATAAAAATTGAAATTGTTCGGGCGCATACATATGCGGCAGCAATCCGCCGGATTGATAATTTTGAAAACCCCATATTAGTTCACGAACCCGATGACCCCCAATTATTGGCAACACCGAATCTTTGCGGCTTTCATGTAGAATGGTGTTATAAAATCGTAGCGGAAAGGTTTCATATAACTTCCAGGGATGATTATACACATGAATGTTTCTCCACGAAGGCAGTACCATGAATATTGTAAAAATTACAAACAGTCTTGAAATCCAAACTTTGGCATTATACTCCAATGCATAAATAGCAATAACGGCAAGTATTAAATACAGGTATAATCCAGTACGATCTTCGGGATAATTAATAGCCAAAAATGTTTTTGTAAAAAAAATACATAGTAAAATGGTGATGAATACACTCATCCATATACCTAAAATTTTAAATTTTTTTAGTACCATAAATTTTTGATGAACTCCTGAAAATACAATCATACCAATTAATATAATCACACACATAAGTCCCCAGGTGATTGTGGGTTGCGCCCAAATAAATTGCAATAAACTTACAATTGTAGTTTTCCAAAATGAATTACCGGCACCATAATACAAAGCTCCCTTTGCATTTAAAAATTGAGCATACAAATACCAATACAACATACACAGCACTTGCACGGTCCAAATTATATAAAACTTAATTGGTGATTTAAAAAAATATATACCCACTACTAACAATACAGTTAAAACAGCTATCACATATAACATAGACAGGTTTGATGCTATGCACAACTGCATCCATAAGCATGTTAACATTAAATTTCGAATACTAAAATTTAAAACACTTTTTTGAATGAATAATACGATTCCCGCAAAACAAGCTACTGATAATGCATAGCCCCTGCAGAGAGAAAAAAGCGAAAGTAGTCCGGCAGGTAAAATTAAAAGTGCAAGCAGTAGAATTTTTGAAGCATTTGAGTGTAGTGTTTTTGACCATTGCCACAATACAATTAAGTATATGATAAGGGCCAGGCACTGGGGTAAACGCAAAGCCCAGGGCGCTGCACCAAACAATCGGTAACTAAAATAGGCCAAAACCGAATTAAGCACATGATTGTTTGCATCCGGGTGTGCATAAAAGGGTATAAATGAACCCGGTTGAATATAATAGTAAAATGTAGCAACCTCGTCATGCGCAAGCGGAATATGATAACAACGAAAAACTGTAAACACAAACGCCGCTATGCTTAAAATTGCAAAACTCCACACAAACCCGGCTGTTGTGCGACTCATGACATAATATAGGGTAAATGCTGATTAATATTTTTTAAACTACGAATTCCACTTGATGATAAGTGCATTACCTCACGATCAGGTATAATGTACATTACAGGTATACGCGGCATGGTGTCTTGTAAATAGCGTAATTGCATTTCTTCAAACTGAAAATCAGCACTATTACGTATACCGCGAATAACTGTTACCGGCATATTTATTGCTTTTATACAATCTGTTAATAAACCACGGTATCTTATAATTTCGTAGGCATTTAAACGTTTGGGTAGCTTAAAATTTACAGCTAACCTTTTTTGGGTATTAGTACCAATAGCAATAATAACTTTATCAAAACTCTGCTCTGCTTGTTTTAAAACATTCCAATGGCCCATATGAAAGGGATTAAAACTCCCTGGAAAAATTGCTATTTTAGGCGTAAAAGCTGAAATAAAATCTATTGCTACAGCCGCATTTTCTTGTGATTTAAGGTGGTTAATTCGTATTTGGCGATATACCGGCCAAGCCAAACTTTGATGTTTTTTAAAAAGTTCTATTTCATGAGCTGTAATGACAGCATAGGTTTTTTTTTGTAAAAAAAAGGCTGAATCTTTAAAATCGATTTTAGGTTGACGCTTTGGCATAATAATATAAAGTTGAACACGATTTTGGGTTTAAAACCGATATAGCTGCATCAGTAATGTCTTGCGGGGTTAATAACTCGTATTTTGAAAATTCAGTGTTTATCCATTCCGGATGCCCCATCCATGCATAAATAGCCAAATGGCTTGCTTTGTTCATTATATCAGTAGATGAAAATCGTAATGAGGATTCATATTTTCGTATACACTTTAATAATTCTGCTTCGTTTACAAGCGTAGTACATAAAACCTGTAAAACACTATCTAACTCAAGCTCAGCCTGTTGAAACGATATCCCCGGCATTAATTTTCCGCTAATTATTAAAAGACCAGGATCATCCTCGGCTGTTACATAACAGGAAACATCACTAAAAATAGATTTTTGAAGTACCAAATTATTATACAGACGCGCAGAATTGCCACGACCTAAAATGTCTGAAAGCACGTCTACTGCGGGATACTGCGGATCTTTACGTGCACACATGCGGTAAGCACGATACAATGCATTTGCAGGTACATCACGATGTACCTCAAGTTTACGGGCTTCGGTTTGAATAGGCTCAGCCAACCTGAGCGGTCGTTTTACCGTATGGGCTGGTATAGCCGAAAACCAGGTTTCAGACAATTGCCGCACCTGTTGTAGGGTTACTTTTCCACAAACCACAAGAATAGCATTGGAAGGCGTATAAAAATTTTTAAAAAACGCTTTAACATCGTTCATGCTTGCCTGTTCAATATGTGCAATTGACTTACCAATGGTAGCCCATTGATAAGGGTGTTTTTTATAAACCAGCGGTCTGAGCAATAACCAAACATCTCCATACGGCTGATTTAAATACCGCTGCTTAAATTCTTCAATTACAACCTGACGTTGTACATCTAAGCTTTTTGGCGTAAATGCCAAACTCAACATGCGGTCACTTTCCAGCCAAAAAGCTGTTTCAATATTTTCAGCCGGAACAGTACAGTAGTAATTTGTTAAATCATTTGTTGTAAACGCATTATTGTCTCCTCCTACACGTTGAAGTGGCTCGTCGTAATTAGGAATATTTACACTGCCACCAAACATCAGGTGCTCAAATAAATGCGCAAATCCGGTTAGTTCGGGATCTTCATCACGTGCTCCCACATCGTATAATACATTAACACATACCAATGGACTGCTTGCGTCTTCAATCACATAAACACGTAAACCGTTTTCAAGTACAAAGTGCTCGTAAGGAATCATATGGTATAGGCGTTTAATTTTTTTATGTGATGTATAAATTCAGTGTATATGTCATGAATTATTTCGGCAGCTGGTTTAATATCTTGAATCAATGCTGAAACTTGTCCAATTTCCAATTCACCTTCAGTTAAATCACCCTCATACATACCTTTTTTAGCACGCGCTTTACCTAAAATTTTTGCAAGTTCGTGGGTGTCAGCGCCACGATTTTCAGCATCCTCTATTTGTTTATAAAACGCATTTTTAATAAGCCGAACGGGCGTTAGTTTTTTTAAAACCAATTGTGTTTCACCTTCTTGAGTTAAAACCACACGTTGCTTAAAATTTATATGAGCTGAACTTTCGGTAGATGCCACAAAACGCGAACCTATTTGTACCGCCTCTGCTCCCAGTGCAAATGCTGCAGCCATTTGAGCACCGGTAGCAATACCACCAGCTGCTACTAATGGAATTGAAATGAATTTTGCTATTAACGGTATTAAAACCATACTGGTAGTTTCTTCACGTCCGTTGTGACCGCCGGCTTCAAATCCTTCTGCAATTACAGCATCAACGCCTGCTTCTTGGGCTTTTAAAGCAAAACGCAATGTGCTAACAACATGCATTACCTTACAGCCCTTTGATTTTAATTGTGCTGTCCAAAGTTTTGGATTACCGGCACTGGTAATTACAACCGGTACCGATTCTTCCATGATAATAGCCATATGCGCATCAATATCGGGATACAATAAAGGCACATTAACAGCGAATGGCTTTTGCGAACGAATTTTAAATTCACGTATGTGTTTACGTAATTCGTCAGGATATAAACTACCCGCTCCAATCACGCCCAATCCTCCGGCCTCGGATACCGCATGAGCAAGCTCCCAACCTGAACACCAAATCATACCTGCCTGTACTATGGGAATTTGTATATTAAGTAGGTTTAAAATACGATTCATTACTATAAAATTACAACTATTTAATGGCTTTATTATAAATTTGTGCAGTACAAGATTTTGTATTTTTAGGCATGATTAAACCATTGGTAATACTGGCTCTAAGCTGTTGTTTAACAGCATGTATGCAAAGCACACATACAAATGCATCGGTAAATGCAAGTGATATTTATGTTACCGGCGATGCACAATCAAATGATTTACCCAAAATGCAATTTGATGCAGAAACGTTTGATTTTGGAATGCTTACAGAGGGTGAGCGTGTGAGCCATGCATTTTATTTTAAAAATACAGGAAAGCGTCCCTTGATAATCAGCGCTGCCGAGGGCTCTTGCGGCTGTACAGTACCTGAATATCCTAAAGATCCTATTCCTCCGGGAGAATCCGGCATTATAAAAGTTACGTTTAATTCAGAGCAAAAACAAGGAAAACAAGAAAAAACCATTACCGTAGTTACCAATTGCGAACCCTCTACCCGACTATTACGCATATACGCTGATATAATTGTTGCCAAAACTGCTCCAAATTAATATCTTTGAATTATGAAAACACTTTTTATTTTACTTGGAGCACCTGGAGGTCAACCGGCACAGGGCGGTATCATGAGCTTTTTACCTATCATTTTAATCATAATTGTATTTTACTTTTTTATGATTCGTCCACAAATGAAAAAAGCTAAAGAACAAAAAAAGTATATTGAAGGTTTAAAAAAAGGAGATGCCGTACTTACAATAGGCGGTATATATGGTAAAATTAAAGATGTTCGCGAGGACGGCACATTTATCATTGAAGTTGAAGATGGGGGCACCTTGCGTATTTCCAAAAATGCAGTTTCAAACGATCCAAATGCCACCTTAGGGCAAAACACGTGATTGCAAAACATTCAATACCAAAACGCTTTTTAAAAGACTTAAAAACGCCTGGGCCCGCTCAGGCGTTTTTTATTTGCCTGATGTTATCTGCCATGTTTTGGCTGGTACATCGTCTTAATACCGTATATACCCTTACCAAAGTTCGCTTTGCTGTTAATTTTAAAAATACGCCTTACCGTAAACGTCCATTAAAACAATTACCCGAGCAGCTTGAATTAGACCTAAAAGGAACAGGACTTTCTTTATTATGGTTAACATTAAAATCCGAACAACCAATTTTACAAATAGACTTTAATTCTCTGTTACATGATGATGCCTATGAAAAATTTACATTAAAACCTGAAGCTATTAAAGTTGATTATTTTGAACGCTTAAACATCATTGTAAAACAGATTTACCCCAACCAATTTATTTTTTCTGCACCCGGAAAATACTCTAAAATTATACCCGTTAAAATCCCACTGGATCTTCAATTTAAACCCGAACACGACCTTATAACTATTCAATATGCACCCGAATATGTACGTGTTTGGGGTGACAGTTTAACACTTTTAGCTTGTGACACCCTTTTTACCAATGGCTTAACGCATCATCAATTGGAACATGATATTCATGCATCTTTAGCTGTTATTCCACCTGATACCACCCTAAAAATTGATGTTCAGTTTATTGAGGTTGATGTAAAAATAGGGCATTGGACTACGATTAAACAGCATCAAGACGTAGAGCTTATTGGTGCCTGTACCGACTTTGAAATACATCCTAAAACGGTACAGGTGCTTTATAAAAAACTTGAGGCAACACACCGTTTAACATCAAAACACGATTTAAAACTCAAAGTATTATCAAATTGCCAAAACGCCGGGCACAAGGCGGATGTTTTTACTGCTACTGTTCCAGAAAATTGTAAAGTTATAAGTATTTTACCCTCTCAAGTTGCTCTTATTCCAAAATGAAAATTGCAATTACTGGAAACATAGGTTCGGGAAAATCTACTATAGCAAATGTATTAAAGCATTTAGGTGCTAAACATTTTGATGCAGACCAATCTGCAAAATCCTTGTATTTAAAGCCTGCTATAAAAACACTAATTACTTCGAAAATTGACCCTAAAATATATACAAATCATGAAGTAAATTGGACGTATCTGAAATCTGAATTTTATAAAAATTATGAATTAAAAATACAATTAGAACAATTAATTCACCCTTTGGTATTTGAATCGTATTTAAATTTTGAACGTGAAAATCAAAATAACATTTGCCTTTTTGAAAGTGCCTTACTGTTTGAAACAGGCAGAAATACAGCATTTAAAACTATAATTTGTGTTTGTGCACCCGAATCGCTGCGTATTAATCGCGTGATGCAAAGATCTGGCATGACGCATGAACATATGATGCATATAATGGATCAGCAAATGCATGAATCTGAAAAAGCTAAAAAATCCACGCACGTTTTAATCAATAACGAAACAAGCCCCCTGCTTGAAACACTTGTATACTGGATGGAAACATGGAATTCACAACGTGATACCATGTAATTTTACTAATTATGTAAAGAATTTAAATAGTGTGTTGAGGCCAATAATGCCCTTTTGTAAATACGCCAATAACTTTTCCGGTAAATGTAGTACCAAAGTAAGGTGAATTAGATGATTTAGAGAGGTTGTAATCCGGAGTCCAGGTCCATTGAATTGTAGGGTCAAATAATGTAAGTGATGCCGGCTGTTGTTCTTGTATTAATGGTGCTTTAATATGTATGAGTTTGCGTGGATTTGTCGTTAAAGCAGGTATCATGGCGGCTAAACCTTCGGTATACGATTTAAAATGCCTTTGCATGGCATTTACCACTTGCGGAAAAACAGTTTGCAAATTTATCATTCCAAATTCGGCCTGATCAAATTCAACGGTTTTTTCTTCTGATGTGAGTGGTGCATGATCGGATACAACTACATCAATTGTGCCGTCTAAAAGTCCCAGAATTAATGCATCGCGGTCATTGGAACTTCGAAGGGGTGGCATAACTTTTAATGATGTATTAAATTCCGTTAAATCGGCATCCGTAGAAACTAAATGAAACGCAGACACACCACAGCTAACATTCAATCCACTGGCTTTGGCCTCGCGAATCTGCACGAGGCTTTGCGCAGAACTAATCTGTTGTATATGCACACGCGCATTAAGTTCTTGAGCGATTTTTAAAATTTGCTGAACATGTAATTCTTCTGCAAGTGCAGGAATACCTCGTAAGCCAAGAATCGTAGAAAAGGCGCCTTCATGCATTAACCCTCCATGAGACAACGTAGAATCGTTGCAAAATAAAAACAAAGGTAAATCATGGTTTTGCGCATACTGCATGATACGGTGCAGTAATCCTGAATCGGTAATAGGCGTTTTATAATTACTAAATGCCACAGCACCATGGGCGTACATGTCTGCCATTTCAGAAAATTGACCGGATGTATCGGTTCCTATTTTACCAACGGGATGCATACGCACAGCATAAGCCTTAGAAGAATTTACAAAACCGTTAACCCATGCGGCATGCCAAACATAGGGTGAAAAAGCAGAATGCAAACATATGTCTGTAAATCCGCCTGACAAACTTGCCGATTCCAGTGATTTTAAATCTTCACGATGTTCCGAGCCTTGATATCCACCGGTTGCTTGTAAATCCATCCAACCTTGAGATACATATAGCGCTGTGCTTGCAATTTCAGTTTCAGATGCATGTAAATCTAAAGCCGAACCCATTTCTGTAATAATACCTTGTGATATGCGAATATCCACAGGTTTTAAATACCATGAACTTTGTGCATCTAAAACCGTTGCTTGACGAATTAGGTAATTCATAATTTTACTTTACTAATTGGCGTAACAAAATACTTTCGGTTACTAAACATACCAAAGCTAAAAGTACTAAGAATTTCCAAATAGGAATATTGGTTGATGAACTCATTACATTTAAAGACTTTTCATCCCATCCAAATGAATGTTTAAAGTGATGCATAGACATCCAGGTCTCCAAATCCTCACTCCGTAAACCCGCTGGGTTAGACTCCGACCGCGAAGCATTAACAGCAAATCCCATGGCTGTTGGACTTAAAGATGTATAAATTCCAGGCAACATGTGTTCTTTAGCAAAATAAAACTGTTTTTGTGCTGCATTACTATACATCTGCGGATAAATTAGGTTTGCAGTTTGCATATGGGTATATCCCGGAACAGCCCGGGCATTATATTCTGTTTTCATCCTAACAGATTGTGAGGTAAAATAAAACAGCGGCTTACGTTCACGGTTTGAAAATACCATTTCGTAAAGCAAGGGCAAGGATAAGGAAGGTGACATACCGCCTGTGGGCGTATCCAAATAATCTGAAGTACAAAAAAAGATGCCTCCATGTTGATTTTGTGATTGTATTAAAAACGGATCGCCCTGAGAAAATTTTAAAATAGCCGTATTTAAGTTACCCGTACAAACAGCATGGCCCTGCATTTGAGGCATGGCTTGCAATGTAGGCCATTTTAAAAAAACAGTATTAAAAAAATCAGTGTTTTTTTCGGGTGGCGCTATTCGACATAAAGCCGTATCGTACAACCAAATTTTAGGCAAGCCCCATTGGCTTAAATATGTATTAGATTGAGAATCTTTAAGCCATTGTTGATGTGGGAACACAATGGTGGTTTTTGCACTTAAATCTTGGCTAAAAATTGTATTGTAAAGATTTTGATTATGGGGCCAAATGCGATTTAAAATTATAATTTGATTTTGAATTACCGATTCAGGCTTACACTGACTTGGTTTTAAGTGTGTTACTTTAAACAAGGAGTCTGCATTTAAAATCTGTAACCATGTATTTTGCTTTTGCTGTGTATCTTCAGAAATAAGTAAAACCGGAATTTGCTGCTCAACAGATAGGCAAAAAAATAGAGTATTATCTGCATTAAAGGCATCCCCTTCAAGTGTAATCTCACCAAATTGCTGTCCCTTAAACGTCATGGTTAAAGGTATTGGAATACAAATTTTTTGAGCAGGCTTAACAATACTCGTTTTTAATGCAATATTATGACCGTCTATATTTACCTTTAGTTTAACGGGGGTTGCATCCTTACACCAAGAGGTTAATGCCACATACAGGGTATCCGTTTGCTGGGTGTGTAAATGTTTTGAAAACATCCAGCAACTGTCTAAACTCACATTGGCATTTCGAGTGTCATCCGCATTTAAAATTTTAAAATAATTTTGAGATTTAGGCTCTGCTAATGTTTTAGCAGCAATCTTTTGCATGCCTTGTCCGTCGGTAAAATACCAAAATTCAACATCTTCTGTTTGGGCTTGTTGTAAGGCGAATTGAAGGCGTTTAAAAACCTGATCCACACTAAGCGCTGCGACACTTTGTTTAACATCACGAATATAATTTGAACATTGCAGCGGCGAAACCGGTTGAAGCCACTTGGAATTTATGTCATTTGTAAACAAAATACAACGCGTATCAGCACTGCGTTTTAATAACGCATGATGCAGTTGATTTTGCAAATTAAAAAAAACAGAACCCTGATTAAACAGCCTGGATGTACTTAATGAATTATCTAAGTATATAATAACTGTTTTTGAAGTTTTATGCACTGTTTTAAAATCTGGTTTAGCAAAAGCCAGCACAATACATAGCAGCAAAAACATGCGTGTGAAAAGAATAAACCGGTATCGCAGCGTTTGTTTTTGCTTATGCTGTATGAGCACTTTTTGTAAAAACCGGTTATCTGAAAAATAGAGCGTCTTAACTTTGCGAATATTAAATAAATGAATAAGTAATGGTAAAAATACCAAAGGGATAGCCCATAAGGCCCATGGATTTAAAAATACCATATACAAAAATAGTGCATTATTAAAATTCATTTAAATTTACCACTAACTTCGTTATCATTCGAATTTACATGTCAGCTTTTATTCAATCTGTATCAAGTAAAATTATTACTACGTTTGGGCAATTTCCAGATGAGGTATTGATTTTAGTTCCTAATCACAGAACCGCATTATATCTAAAGACCGCATTTAAACAACAGATTACGTTTAAACCTTATTTAATACCAAACATTTTAACGGTTCCTGAATGGCTTTGCCAATGCAGTGGTTTAGAACTCATACCCGAACATATTCAAATTTTAGAATTGTACGTCGTGTATCAAACTTTACACACGTCCGAGGCAGAATCCTTTGAGAGTTTTTGCAAGTGGGGCAATTTAGTATTACAAGATTTTAACATGTTAGATTACGCGTTAGCAGACGCGCGAATGCTGTATACACAATTACATGATATTAAAACCATAGCGCACTGGAGTTTAAATGAAAGGCCTTTAACGGCTCGACAAGATGAGTTCCTGCACTATATGAAGGATTTTTATAACTTATATATTGCATTTACAAAGCATTTAAAATCAAAGTCCATGGGCTATATGGGAATGATTGCGCGCCATGTTGCCGAACATCCAATAGCTACAGATTTAACATTATGTATAATTGGTGCTCAAGATTTTTCTAAAGCTGAACAATTATTTTTAATGCACTTGATAAGCAAAAAGCCATAAACTGGTTTTGGGATTTGGATGCGTTTTATATGAATTCTGAATTTCATGAAGGCGGCAAAACGTTTCGTCGTTTATTTAAAAAATATCCACATTGGCGTCCTGCAACTTTTACGCAAAACCTTACCCAAACAGCAAAAGAAATAACTGCAGTGGCCGTGCCGGGTATTTCTGGACAAGCTATTCATGTTGCTGAATGTATTGAAAAATGGCTTTCAGCCGGTATTGCGCCAGAATCTATTGCAGTAATAGTACCACATGAGTCCATGATTATTCCCTTATTGCGTATTTTACCGCAAATACATAGCACACTTAACATCTCATTGGGATTTCCAATGAGCTATACCAATACCTTTTCGTGTATAAAACACTTATTAACATTACAACATGCATATTATAAAACACCTCAACGCATATCCAGCGAGTACGTAATAACCATCTTAAAAAATTCACTTTTTAAAAGCTATGTAAATCATAAAGGACAACATATTTATACAATAATCAAACAATTAAGAGAAAGTCATGGCACGTTTACAAGCCCTGAAATTATCACTCAAGCTGTTGGTCCTGAACTTGAGGCATTGTTAAGCCCTCATGCATCCCCGCAACTCTATTTAATACGTTTAAATACTTGGTTAGAATCTTTAACTGAATCTACAAATACAACGCTTGAGGGCTATACACGGAATGCCCTTTGTAAAGCACTCCAAGACATTCAACAGTTATTAAACGCCTATTTTAAGGACATTCGCTGGGACACCTTTCAGTTTTATACCGAACGTATATTTAATCAATACAAAATACCTTTACAAGGCGAGCCTGTAAAAGGAATACAAATTTTAGGCCTTTTAGAAAGCCGGTGTTTGGACTTTTCACATTTTATAATTGTAAATACCAATGAAGGTGTAATTCCCGGCTCTCCGCATATTGGCTTTTTTCCAAACGATTTAAAATATGCCTATGAATTGCCATTACCACAAGATCAAGATGCAATTTATGCCTATTATATATATCGCTTATTACACCGCTGCAATGTAGCCGTATTGATGTACGATAGTGAAAATGCCGTTTTGGGTGGCGGTGAGCAATCGCGGTTTATCACTCAAATGGAGGCTGCATTTAAAACGCATTCAACAGCTGTAACCTGGCGCCATTATACCCTAACGCAAGATGTAACGGAACAAGCATTTACACAACGAAAACTAACACGTCCCCAAACTCCAGAAAGTTTAAATCAATTGCAAGCCTTGGCTTTTCAGCCATCAGATTCCAGTCATGAGGTATATGGATTATCCAGTTCTTCGTTTCATGTTTTAAAATCATGCCGATTACGGTTTTATTATCAATACATAATATCTCTGCAGGCGCCCGATGAACTGGACGATCATTTAAACGCCGGTGAATTTGGAACGCTCATACATAAAGCACTTGAAGAGCTTTATAAACCCCTGGTTGGTATACCATTAACCCTTCAGCATTTTAAACAATTAAAGCAACATGCAGGCGTCTTATGTGAAACCACCTTTACACATATTTTTAAAAAACCTGCACTTGGTAAAAATAAACTTATGCTGGAAGTTGCCATTATGTATGTGGCAGAAGTTATTAAATGGGATGAAACTACATGCCAAAATGCAATAAAATCAAATGTTGAATTTAAAATTACTTCGGTAGAATGCCTACTAAAAATATCCTGCAATGACCCCCAAAGTGCAAACCGATTTCATTTTAACGGACGCATTGACCGAATTGATAAAATTGGTGAAACGTACCGTATAATCGATTATAAAAGCAGTGTTAAAGAACAAGTTAAAATGCACCCTTTACAGGAACTTGTTAGCGATCCGCAATACCAAAAAACATTTCAATTGCTTTGGTACGCTTGGATGGTTTCTAAGCATTTTAAAATACTTCCAGAACTTATAACACCTGCCTTACTTGACATTAAACAAATGAAGTTATTCCCTATACGCAATGCACAAAAAGAACCCCTGAGTATACATGCTGATTTATTGCAGGAATTTGAATCACTTGTTTTAGAACAATGCCGAGCCCTTACTACACCTGATTTTGAATATTTAGCCACAGACGATGAAAGTCAATGTGAATTTTGTCCCTATACAAGTATTTGTCAGCGTTAAACGGTATGTGTTTATTTTTTATTTTTGAAGCCCATGAATGCATTAGCTGAAGACATTGCCAAAGCCCGTATTTTGCTTTCCAAGGCGGAACCCGAAAATCTTATTGCCCTGCGCAATATAGAACGTCAACTTAAATCCTCACAACACGAAGCTCACGATTTGTCAACGGCCGAAAAAGATGAAATTCAACATTTAATTACTGCATTATCCCAACAACGTAAAAAATTAGAATCACAGGCTCAGCATGAAGCTGCTCAAAATTTAAAGCGTAAACACGACTTAATTGCTAAAATAATTGATTTGGTAAAATTAAGTGATACCATTGGCACGGCCATGCGAATGCTTACCGAAATTCAAACCCAATGGAAATCCATTGGCCCTGTTCCTTCAGCCCATCAAAAGGATATTCAAGCGGAATACCAAAAAGCACTGGATGGATTTTATTATAATTTAAAAATTTTTAAAGCCCTACAGTCGCACGATTTAAAAAAGAATGAAACGCTTAAAAATGAATTGATTGTAAAACTGGAACAACTCGTAAATTCTGACAACATTCGCGAAATTGAACGCCTTTTGCGGGTTTATCGAAACACATGGGAAGAACTTGGACCCGTTGAACAAGCACACTGGGAAGATTTAAAAGCACGATATCACAACGCCCATCAACAAGTTCAAAATCAACTCAAAACACTTTATGCATTAAAAAAGGATGAAACCGAACATAATTACAATTTAAAAAAGGCGCTGTTAACCCAAGCCGAAACATTATATTCCGGATTGCATGATACTTCAAAATTATCACAATGGAACGAGGTGTCGCAGCAACTCTTAAATCTTCAGGAAGCATGGAAAAATATTGGTTATTCTGGAGCACTAACAGAACATGAAGATATTTGGAAATCTTTTAAATCACTTTTAAATACATTTTACAGTGCAAAAAAAACAAAGTTTAAAGCGCTTAAGAGTTTACATGAAGAAAGTCGCACTCAAAAAAAGGCTTTAATTGAAAGGGCTGAGCAGCTTAAAAACGATACCTCATGGGAACGTACTACGCAGCAGTTTATTGAGCTTCAAAAACAATGGAAGGCCATACCGGGTCATGGCGATCGGCTAGAGCAAAAACTGTATAAAAATTTTAGAAAACATTGTGATGCGTTTTTTGAATTTAAAAAAGCCAATCATCAGGCTGCTGTACAAAAAGCACAAGCTACACAACATGCCTTTGAAGCGCTGATAGAAGAATTAAGTAAACTAACCGAAGCCTCAAATTTAAACCCATCCCAAATAGATACCTACCGTAACCAATGGAAAGCTCTTGTAAGCGAAACGGGCGTGCAGCCTGAAAAAACTTTATCGCAATCATTTTTTCAACAATTAGAACGCTTGTACGGTTATACAACTTTAATCGCATTAGACAAAACGCGTGTTTTATATGCATTAAAACTTGAAAAATTAGAACACCATACCAACATTCAAGAAGCATTTCGCAAAGAAAAATCGTATTTACAAAAAACCATTCAGGATATTGAACGGCAAATTCATACCTACGAAAACAATTTAGGTTTTGTAAAAAGTTCAAAAACAGAAAATCCCCTGTTTACCAATATCCGCAATCAACTGGATAATGAAAAACGCAAGCTGGAGCAGATGCACCTGAAATGGACCATTTTTAAAGAATTTATTAAATCAAAGCCCGCTATACTAAAATAATGTATTTTTGAACTATGAATATTAAGCATTTTGTACTCCTATGCAGTATGGCTTTACCACTGTTTGGTATAGCGCAATCTACTTATTGCAACGATTATCACACCAGTAAATGTGATGTTTCTGATAAATCTGGCAAAAAATGGACTTTACATCCCAGCAGCAAAAGCGGGCTGTTTAAACAAGGCTCCATAAATGTTTTAAACTGTCCGGCTCAAAGTAAAAATGATTACCGTTTTATATTATGTTATGATGAAGCCCTGGGCGATAAAATTGTTATGAAAATTAAAGATGCTACAAGCGGTGAGATCGTATATACTAATGAAACCGATAATTTTTCTCGTATTTTTGAGTTTTCAAATACCAAAACTCGTAAATTAAATATCGAAATTCAAATTCCAAAATCAGCCGATGCCAAAACAGTAGCTAGCGGTTGTTTAGGCGTAATGATACAAAACCGAAAAACCGATAAATCGGGTTTTTAGTGTTATAGCATTATAAATTGTTGTACACAATCAGTTAATTGCGTACATGCTAACTGCAGTTCATCATTTGTAATCTGTATGTCAAAGTTTTTAGCAAATGCCATTTCATGCCTTGCTTTTGATACGCGTGCTGTAATAGATTGTAAGGAATCGGTTTGACGGCTCACTAGTCGTTTTTCAAGCTCCTCTATACTTGGAGGGGCAATAAAAATAGATAATGCCTGCGTTTTAAAAATAGATTTTAAATGCATGCCGCCTTTTACGTCAACATCAAACACTACAATTTTATCTAAAGCCCAAATATCTTCTAATTGTGATTTTAAAGTTCCGTAAAAACACGAGGCGTAAACTTCTTCGTATTCTACAAATGCATTTTGTTTAATTTTTGCCTTAAATTCAGCGGTACTTAAAAAAAAATAATCAATTCCGTTTTGTTCGTTACCTCGGGGGTTACGTGTTGTGGCAGATATTGAAAACTGTAACTTTTCGGGCATAACAGCTAATAAATGACGCACGAGTGTGGTTTTTCCTGCTCCGGATGGTGCAGACACAATAATGGATTTTTTAACATTCACCCTACAAAGATACATTTCGCCATGACATGCTTCAATTGTGTACTTTTGTAATAATGCGCTATTTACTTTTTATATTGTACCTGTTCACCATGTCTTTGTATGCTCAAATGCCGGGCGCTAAAGACATGAGTAAAATAATGAAAGATATCCGCGGGAGAGCTTATGGTAAAATACGTGATGCCCAAACACGTAAACCGGTTCCTTTTGCAACCATTTCTGTACTGTGGTTTAATAAAGACAGTATTATTGGAGGTGCTTTAAGTGGCGAAAACGGTGAGTTTAGCGTGGAGGATTTACCTGCCATGGGAGGATTCAGATATCGTATTTCTCAAATTGGCTATAAAACCCTTGAAGGCCGCTTTTTTGTACAAATGCCAAACAAAATTGAAGTGGATTTGGGCGATTTTATGTTTGAGATAGACAGCAAATTACTACAGGAGGTTGAGGTGGTTGCGCAAAAAGGCAGTATGGGCTTATCTATTGATAAACGCGATTATTATGTAGATAAAGACATTTCAGTACGGGGCGGCACAGCCGTTGATGTTATGAAAAATGTTCCGGGCGTTTCTGTGGATGCCGATGGCAATGCCCAGCTTCGCAACCAATCCCCTATCATTTTTGTGGATGGCAGGCCCAGCAATTTAACGCTTCAGCAAATTCCTGCTGATCAAATTGAACGGGTTGAAATTATAACCAATCCCTCTGTTAAATACGATGCCGCAGCAACCGGTGGCATACTTAACATAATTTTAAAAAAGAATTTAAAACCCGGTTATAATGGCATGCTTATGGCCAACACCGGCACCAATGACCGCTACGGCTCTATGTTAAATCTTAATATAAAAGAAGGACGCTGGAATTTAAGCCTAATGCACAATTACATGCAGGCGTTTAACGATACCCGAGGCTCAACCAACAGAACGCAATTATCTAATAACGACACATTAGGATATTATATTCTTAATACCACAACCCGTATGTTTAATCGCTTTCAATTTGGTAAAATAGGTTTAGAATACATGCTTAATAACCGCAATTCCATTTCGGCAAATGTTATGTTTATGGGGGGTACTTATAAAACTACAGAATGGCAGTTTTATCAATTACAAGATTCAGCTAAAAACGACTTTGTAAACGGCAATCGGCAAAATTTACAAAATGCTCAGTTTGGTAACACCAATGCCCAGTTGTATTACAGAAAAACATTTCCAAAAGCGGGTGAAGAATGGACGGCCGATTTAAATTATAATCAAACCCAATCTCAAAACGGTTTTACCTTTGCATCTGCTCCCGTTTATACACTACCCCAAACCGTTCAAAATAATACGGGTAAAAGTGCTGCATCGCAAATGGTTTTTCAAAGTGATTATGTTAAACCCATTGACGATAGTCGAAAATTTGAAGCTGGTGTAAAACTTTTTTTAAAATCTTCAGATAGTCAAAACAATGCATCTTTAACCATTGGCTCCAATCAACCCATAACCGATTCCAGCATGAGCAACCGCTACCTAATTGATGAGCGCATTAGTGCAGCGTATATAAATTACAATACCAAACTACCCTTTAATATTGGCACGCAAATGGGGTTGCGTTTTGAAGAATCGTATTATGCCGGACAAATTCCAAATTCAAACCAATCCTTTTCATACCACTACCCCATTCGCATGGAGGATCTTTCAAAATCGTTATTTCCCGGCATTTATTTTTCAAAAAAAATAAGCGGCGGACAAGAATGGCAACTTAATTTTAGCCGAAAAATTCAAAGGCCCAATTTTTTTCAACTTATGCCCTTTGTCATGTTTGCTGATAAGCAAAATTACAGAATAGGAAACCCGCAGTTAAAACCCGAGTTTCGTAACATTTCTGAAATAAACTATAATAAAGTATTTGAGCGTTCTAATTACCTTGGAAGTTTATATGCCCGCTATGAAGAACAACCTATTACCGAAATAGCTTACCCGTCACCGGATAATCCTTCTGTATTAGTAAACACCAGCACTAATGGTAAAGACAGTTGGCGTTACGGTTCAGAACATACGTTTAAAACAACTTGGTTTAATGCGCTTGATGTTATGTTAAATGCTAATGTATTTTACATTTACCTTAAAGGCCAAGTTATTGCCACCGATCCTACAACAACAGTTGAGCAAAAAGGCTATTCATTTGGTTTTAAATCAACGCTTACCTACCGTTTACCCGGTTCTAAAATAGAAGCCTTTAACCAGTGGAGTATTCAATTAAATGCGCAATATGATGCACCCCGTATTTTATTACTGGGGTATTCACAGCCAATTTATGGGTTTGACCTGAGTTTTAACAAAATGATTGGCACTACCTGGATTATTAATGCCACCCTCAGTGATGTGTTAAATAGCCGCATAATGGGCTTTCATTATGAAACACCCTACTATATTCAAGATTTAAGCCGCCGGCGCGAAGCCCGGTTCTTTAGACTTAGCATAAGTTATATTTTTGGTAAAATGGATGCTTCCATTTTTAAAAAGGCAAAACAATTACGCTCCATGGGTGAAGGCCAAGGCGGTAACCAAGACGGTTTAGATTTCAGCAAATGACTTCACGCATTGCCATTCAAAACATGCAGTTTCATGGCTTTCATGGCTGTTTACCCGAAGAGGCTGTCATTGGCACCACCTATACCGTTTGTGTAGAATTTGTATTTGACATTAAAACTGCTGCACACAACGATTCGTTAGAGGATACTATTGATTATGGCGAGGTTTTTGATATTTGCAAAACGGTGATGCTGCAACGTCAAAAACTTATTGAAACCGTTGCCTGTAAGATGTTTGAATCTTTAAAAAACCGCTTTGTAATGGCCCAATCCATTCAGCTTAAACTTTGTAAATGGCATCCGCCCATAGATGGTCCGGTTGAACAAGCCTGTATTATTTTAAACACATAAGTTACCTATGGAATTTGAATCGCAAAACCGAACCGAGCTGTCATCAATAGGTGAATTTGGATTAATTAAACAATTTAGAGCTGCTTTTACTCCAAAACAAACTACTACCCTTATGGGCATTGGAGATGACGCGGCTGTTATACAAAATTCAAATACACCATTAGCCATTACATCTGATTTATTATTAGAAGGTGTACATTTTGATTTGCGTTATGTACCCCTAAAACATTTAGGCTACAAAGCCGTTGTGGTAAACCTCAGTGATATATGCGCTATGAATGCCATCCCAAAAAAAATTTTAGTTAACCTGGGGGTTTCCAACCGTTTTAGTTTAGAAGCTATAGAGGAACTGTACGCTGGTATTCAGGCGGCTTGTCAATATTATAATATAGACCTTATTGGGGGTGATACTTCTGCCAGCCAGCAAGGATTAATGCTTTCTGTAACTGCAATTGGCGAAACCCAAGCCAGCGGCGCAGTTTACCGCAGCACGGCCAAGGAACATGATTTGGTTTGCGTAAGTGGTGATCTTGGTGCGGCCTACATGGGATTACAAATACTAGAACGTGAAAAATCCGTTTTTTTAGCAAATCCTAAAATGCAACCCGAATTAGAAGGCTTTGACTATTTAATTCAAAGGCAATTAAAACCAGAGGCCCGTATAGACATTATTAACGGCTTTATTGAGCGTGGCATTATTCCCACTGCTATGATGGATATAAGTGATGGACTGGCCTCTGAATTATTACATATATGTAACGAAAGTAAAGTTGGTATTCGGCTTTATGAAGATAAAATACCCATTGATTCTCTAACCTTTAATACCGCGTTACAATTTAATTTAGACCCCACCGTTTGTGCGTTAAGTGGTGGTGAAGATTACGAATTATTATTTACAATACCTCAGTCAGCTTATGAAAAACTATCCAAATGGAATGCCATTTCGGTTATTGGACATGTTACCTCAGCCCATGCAGGCTGTGAAATGATTGCCAAAGATGGTACCCAGCATCCCATACAAGCACAGGGCTGGAAAGCCTTTTAATGCAATGCCAAGCGCTGCGCCTTCCAAGACTCGTTTGTTAAATAGGTATCGTAGGTTGTGCGTTTATCCATGCATTTGTGTTTACCCAACTCAAGTATACGATTTGCAACGGTTTGCGTTAATTGATGATCGTGACTGGTAAAAAGTATAGAACCCGGAAATTCAATTAGCGCATCATTTAAGGCGGTTATGCTCTCTAAATCTAAATGATTTGTTGGCTCGTCCATAATCAATACATTGGGGTTAAGTAACATCATTCGGCTGAGCATACAACGTACCCGCTCACCACCACTTAATACCCTGCAGGATTTTAAAACCTCTTCCCCGCTAAAAAGCATTTTACCTAAAAATCCGCGTATGTAGGTTTCATCCTTTTCTTTACTAAACTGACGAAGCCAGTCAATTAAGTTTAAATTGGTTTCAAAATACGATTCATTATGATTTGGCAAATAGGCCATTGAAATGGTGGTGCCAAATTGAAAGGTTCCTTTAAAATCGGTATGTACATTTCCCAGTACAGATAAAAACATTGAAATGGCTAATTGTTGTTTTCCAATTACAGCTACTTTATCGCCACGTTCTAAGTTTAAATCAATAGGCGCAAAATATTCCGGAATGCTTAATTTTTCAATAAGTAAAATCTGATCGCCGGCCTCACGCTCGGGTTTAAAAATGATACCGGGATAACGCCTGGTACTGGCAGGTATTTCGTCTATTGTTAGTTTTTCTAGCAATTTTTTTCTACTGGTTGCTTGTCGGCTTTTACTGGCATTGGCACTAAAACGCGAAACAAAATCTTGTAATTCTTTGCGTTTATCTTCAATTTTTTTATTTTGTTCACTACGCTGCCTAAGCTGTAATTGACTCATATGATACCAGAAACTGTAATTTCCAGAATAGGCATGTATTTTTCCATAATCTATATCACATACATGTGTACAAACCGCATCTAAAAAGTGACGGTCATGGCTTATAACCACAACTGTATTAGTAAAATCGGCTAAAAAATTTTCTAGCCAAGTAATGGTCTCCTGATCTAAATCGTTTGTTGGCTCATCAAGAAGTAAAATATCCGGATTGCCAAATAAGGCTTGTGCAAGTAAGGTTTTAACTTTTTCTTTACCAGAAAGCAAGTGTAATTCCAATGTATGCAAATCGGGTGCAATTCCCATATGGGTTAATAATTGTGCGGCTTGCGTTTCTGCATCCCAACCGTTTAACTCAGCAAATTCAGATTCCAATTCACTGGCTTTAATACCGTCCGCATCTGAAAAATCAGATTTAGCATACAACGCATTTTTTTCTTGTATAAGACTGTATAAACGTTTATTGCCCATTATTACCGTATCCATAACCGTAACATGGTTAAACGCAAAGTGATCTTGCTTTAAAACGCTCATACGCATACCCGGTAAAATATCTACCCTACCCTTAGTTGGATCAATTTCACCACTTAATATTTTCATAAAGGTTGATTTTCCGGCACCATTGGCACCAATTACACCATAACAATTACCGGGTGTAAAATTTAAATTAACCTCATCAAATAAAATACGTTTTCCGTATTGTAAACTTAAATTTTGTACACTTACCATATGCGCCGCAAATTTATAATTAAACCATCAATACAGACATTTGTACACTAACAGAAAATTAAAATTTGGCGCGAAAAATAGTTTGTGTAATTGTTTTGTAGTATTTTTTAATGCCTTTTCAGTTTTTGTTGTATGAATACTTTGGGCGATGTCTTTCCAGTTTTTTTTTGCATGAATACTTTGGACGATACCTTCGTTCCGAGTTTTTTTGTTTGAAGTATTAGGGCGCGTACCTTCGAATTAGGTATATGTCTTTGATTTTTTTTAGGGCGATGCCTTCGGCCCGGGCTGCTTCGGGCTCGCTTACGCTCGGTTATTGCTTTGCAAT
>RFNG01000062.1 GCA_009927275.1 Sphingobacteriia bacterium
GGTTAAAATTTGCGGCTTTGAGGGCGAAGGCCGTATTAATTTTAAAGATTTTAATATTGAAGCGGTAGGTGCTGATGAAGATGTTAAACTTCATTTTACATTAGAAGCAATTCAGCCTAAGTAATTTTTCTTAAACGAAAAAAATCCCCCAAATGGGGGATTTTTAGTTTAATTTAGTTTTGATGTTTAATGAAATTACTGTATTTGTATGTTATGCCCCTTTAAAATCAGGTTTACGTTTATTTAAAAAAGCATTTACGCCCTCTTTAAAATCCTGGCTTGTAAAGCAGGCTCCAAAATGTTGGGTTTCAGCAAGCAGCCCGGAATTAGAAGCCGCATGACCAGCCTGTATAACCTGTAAAGCATGGCTAATGGCTATGGGGCTGTTTTTTGAAATGCGCTCCGCCATTGCCTGAGCCTGTGCCATTAATTGATCCGGAGAATGTAAGGCATTGGCAATACCCCAATCCAACGCATCTTGAGCATTTATAAATTCAGCTGTACAAATTAATTCGGTGGCTTTGCCTTTTCCAATAAGCTGTGCTAAACGCTGTGTGCCTCCATATCCCGGAATTAATCCGAGGGTAACTTCTGGTAATCCTACTTTTGCTGTATCAGAAAACAAACGAATATGACAACTTAATGCAAGCTCAAGTCCACCGCCCAATGCAAAACCATTAACTGCTGCTATTACAGGTTTAGGATACTGTTCAATATACGTAAACACCAAATCATGGCCCTCACGACTTAAGGCCGTACCTTCAGCCTGATTAAAGTCTGCAAACTCTGCAATATCTGCACCAGCAACAAAGGCCTTGGTTCCAGAACCGGTTATAATAACGCAGCGAACCGACGTGTCTGATTTTAACTGTTCGAGAGATTTATGTAAATCGTTAAGGGTTTGGCGGTTTAATGCATTTAACTTTTCGGGCCGGTTTATGGTTAGTGTTGCCACTGTTCCAGATTGGGTTAATACAATAGTATTCATGATGTTTTTTACAAAGATACGTGCTTCCTTGCCTTTTATATACCTTTGATGTATGCTAAAGCTTCAAAATTATATTAACGGTGTCTTAACGCCTCCGGCTTCGCAACATTATTTTCAATCGTTAAACCCGGCAACAGGTAAAGCCCACGCCGAAGTACCCGATAGTGACGCCCGTGATGTTGACATGGCATGTGTTGCTGCAGAGGCTGCATTTTTAAAATGGCGTGATTTGGGACATGAAAAGCGTGCTGCGTATTTAATACGTTTGGCACAACTGATTGAAACGCATGCTGCACGTTTAGCGCATGCAGAATCTGTAGATAATGGTAAGCCGCTTAAACTGGCTCAACATGTTGATATTCCAAGAGCCGCAGCCAATTTTAATTTTTACGGCACAGGTATTTTACACTATGCGTCAGAGTCACACGCAATGGAAGGTATGGCACTAAACTACACCCTCAGGCAAGCGGTTGGTGTAGTGGGCTGTATTTCGCCATGGAATCTTCCTTTATATCTATTTAGTTGGAAAATTGCACCCGCTTTGGCTGCAGGCTGTACGGTTGTTGCAAAGCCCTCTGAAATTACGCCTTACACCGCTTTTTTACTGTCGGAACTTTGCATAGAAGCAGGGTTTCCGCCGGGTGTTTTAAATATTGTACATGGATACGGACAGCGCTGTGGAGATGCAATTGTGCGGCATCCCTTAATAAAAGCCATTTCGTTTACAGGAGGTACAGCCACCGGAAAACATATTGCTGCGGTTGCTGCGCCAGAATTTAAAAAGTTGTCGCTGGAGTTGGGAGGTAAAAATGCTAACATCATTTTTGAAGACTGTGATTTTGAAGCCATGTTAAAAACCACATTGCTGTCTTCCTTTTCAAATCAAGGTCAAATTTGTTTATGCGGTTCGCGTATTTTAATTCAACGTTCTATTTACTCTACATTTGAACGGGCATTTATTGACGCTGTTAAGCGTTTAAAAGTTGGCGACCCACTAAATGCTGAAACTCAAATTGGCGCCATCGTTTCTAAATCGCATTTTGAAAAAATACTGAGTTATATTGAATTGGCTAAAACTGAAGGGGGTACGGTTTTGTGCGGTGGAAGCGCTTTAAAATTGGATGGTGCTTGTGCGCAGGGCCTTTTTATAGCCCCCACTGTTATTTCAGGTCTTAGCCCCGGTTGCAGGGTAAATCAGGAAGAAATTTTTGGCCCTGTTGTTACACTTATTCCTTTTGATACTGAAGCTGAAGCCCTTGCCATTGCCAATGGAACACCCTATGGCCTAGCCAGCACTTTGTGGACCTCGGATTTAAAGCGGGCGCACCGAGTAGCTGCTGCATTACATACCGGTATTGTATGGGTAAATTGCTGGTTGCTTCGCGATTTACGTACACCTTTTGGTGGTGTTAAAGGCAGCGGTGTTGGACGAGAAGGTGGTTTTGAAGCTTTAGATTTTTTTACCGAGCCTAAAAACGTTTGCATAAAATTATAAAACGGCATTGACGCATTACGACATACTGGAAATACCGGTAGATGCCGGATTAAAACAAATAAAAGCTGCTTTTAGAAAAAAAGCGCTGCAATGTCATCCTGACAAACCCGGAGGTTCCGCTATTCAATTTCAAGCCATTCGAAAAGCATATGAGGTGCTTTCTGATGCGAATAAACGCAAACACTATGATGCCGGATTAAAATATAAAAACATGTCCAGGGCGCATTCATCACGGCCCGTACAACGCACATCACATGCCCAAAATGAAGCCAAACGAAATGCCTATTATAATACCCATATTCGGCCAAAAACTAAACCTTCAAAAACGGCAGCAGCATCAAAGCCTACACATACGCCTTACTCTGATTATATCTATTTTTTTTGGGCGGCAGGCATCACGCTTGGTATTGCCATTGTGTTTGTTTTGCTAAACCCCGAAACGCCCGAAACATCTGTAAAAAAACACCGCATTAAACTTTACGAAGGTGCTAACCCGTATGCGGATGTATTTAAATTTAAACACGTAACAGATACCATTACACAAAAACCTGTATCGGTAAGTAATGAAAGTTCTAATGCCATTTTGGTGTTTATTGCCTCTGATTCGGTTCTTTTGCATTGCCTGTGTATTCCGGCTATGACGGTTGCGCGGAATATGGCCATACATGGTGACGCGCTCAGTTGTTATGTATATACCGGAACAGCTTTTTCAGATAATAATTTAAATACACGGTGGCCCGGATTTGAACAAAATGCGCAATTTTACAAATATGCTAAACCTCTTGAACCCGGAAACTTGCTTACATTTAATGCCGCAGGATCTTTTAAGTCATTAACTAAAAATGAATTTATTAACATACTAAACGCTTATGAATTTTAAACAGGTTGAACATATTGGTATTGCCGTTTCAGATTTAAATGAAAGTAAATTATTGTATGAAAAACTTTTGGGATGTGCGGCCTATAAAGATGAGTTTGTAAATTCAGAGCAAGTATGGACCAGTTTTTTTAAAACCGGTACCACCAAACTTGAATTGCTTTATGCCGAAGGCGAAAATCATGTGATTAACCGTTTTATAGCAAAGCGCGGGGAGGGCATTCATCACATTGCCTTTTTAGTAGATAATTTAAATGCCGAAATGGATCGGTTAAAAGCTGCTGGTTTTACCTTTATACAAGATGCTCCCAAAGACGGTGCCGACAATAAGCGCATCATTTTTTTACATCCTAAACAAACGGGCGGTATTTTGGTTGAATTGTGTGAAGAACGAATATGAGTACTGAAATTAGTATAACCATTATTGATCAAAACGGTTTGCAGCAACAATTGCAGGCGCCAACCGATATGGGTTTAAGTTTAATGGAGTTTTTAAAAGGTAACGACTACGATATTTTAGCAACCTGCGGCGGAATGGCCCTTTGTGCTACCTGCCATGTTGAAGTATGTTCACCTACCGATAACATGACCGAACCCAGTGCCGATGAATGGGCGATGTTAGATACGCTGCCCAACATAACAAATAGCTCCAGATTATCCTGCCAATTACGTTTAGATCAGCTACCTGAAGGATTTACTGCACGAATTTTAGGAGATGGCTTATCGGTTTAAATAATTATCCCAGTTTGATTTTGTAAAGCCCCGGGTAAATGCTAACCAGCTAAATACAGCAAAGCCTGAATTAAAAATGAGTAAATGAAAAAATGTGCCTAAACGGTACCCCGACCAATATGTAGCTTCAGTGTCGAGGGTAATCCACGCGGTTGGTAATGCAAGGGCCACGGCCAAGGTGCCAACAAATATAGACGCTGCAAAACACTCGCCGCTTTTTAAGGGCCAACTTAACCAGTGACGTAATTTAGAATAGGGTTTGCCCCAGGCATGTATTAAAAAATAGTGCCCCTGTTCTGTTTTAATAAACACTAAGGTTTCTCTGGGATTAGATAAATCTTTAAGATGTTCGGCATGGGTAAGCAAGTACACGTTTGAAATACGTTTTTGCTGTGTTATGTTATAATGTTCTATTTTAAAAGTAATAATTTCGGGTAATTGAGTTTTAAGGCGTTTTCCAGAAATAAAAGACAATCTGTAAGTTAAAGCCAATGCTTTTATGTTTGATACACTGTAAATGTATTCTGGGTTTAAATGCAATTCACTCACCAATGCATCCTTACTTTCTATAAGGGCTGAATTATATTTTAAAGCCGAGGCCTTTAGTAAACTATTTGCCTTAGCCACTAAAGCATCTTCAGGTTTTTGGGCTTGTTTTATAACATCTAAACTTTTTTTTAGCATAAACAAAAAACCGTAACTTGTGTTTTAAAATTATGAAATACTTTTCCTATAAACTAATAACATTAAGTCTGTTCATTTTGTTCAGTTTTTCATTAACTACGGGCTTTTCACCACTTAACAGTAATGGTAAAGCCGGTTTTACCGGATCGCCCGGAGAAGCTAAATGTTCCAATTGCCATTCGGGCGGTTCAGCAAGTGTATTTGGCTCAAGCCTCACTGCAGTTCCGGCTTTTACAAACAACCAGTACCTACCCGACTCTATTTATACAGTAACTCTGCAAGCCAATGCCGGAAGCTTTACCAAGTTTGGATTAGCCTTAGAATGTTTAAATGCTTCGTCTGCTAATACCGGCACGCTTCAAAACCCCAGCCCCGGAACAACCCTGGTAAATGCTGGCAATGGCCGAAAAAACATTATACATGCCGCACCACTGCTAACCAATAACGGCGTTTTACAAGTTTCGTTTACCTGGAAAGCACCAAGTGCAGGTGCCGGCCTAAGTACATTTTATTATTGCCTAAATGCAGTTAACGGAAATAATAATACCTCCGGTGATTTTGTATTTAGCAATTTATTAAGCCTTACCGAAGGAAGTATTAATACCAATACCACCGGAATTACACAACACAACGCCGCATTTGATTGTTATGGATATCAAAACACCCTGTATTTTAAATCCGTTGCTGCTGATGCCTGGCCGCTGCAAGTAAGTATTTTAGGTTTAAATGGAGGTCTTTTAGCGCATACCACTTTTACTACCTACACCGACCGGTGGGTACTTAATGATGTGATAAAAACTACAGGATTTTATAGTGTCCGTATAGAATCGGCTACCGGCAAAAGGTTGCAAAAACTTTTGTACTTAGAACATTCCTTTTAAAGCAATTCGTTAGCCAAATTTGCTAAGGCACTACGTTCCCCCTTTTGTAAGGTAATATGTGCATATAGCGCCTGGCCTTTGAGTTTTTCAATTAAATAGCTTAAACCATTACTTTGTGCATCGAGGTAGGGCGTATCAATTTGGTGGATATCTCCGGTAAAAATAATTTTTGTGTTTTCGCCAGCGCGCGTAATAATGGTTTTAACTTCATGTGGGGTTAGGTTTTGTGCTTCATCAACTATAAAAAAAACATTACTGAGGCTGCGGCCCCTGATATAGGCAAGTGGACAAACCACTAACTTTTGCTGTTCAACCATTTCGTTAAGTTGTTTAAACTCGCGATCTTTTTCGCCAAATAAACTGCGTATATATTTTAAATTATCCCAAAGCGGTTCCATATATGGATTAAGCTTGCTGTTTACATCGCCGGGTAAATACCCAATATCCTTATTGCTAAGAGGTACAATAGGACGTGCTAAATAAATTTGATGATACAAGCGCCGTTGTTCCAATGCACCTGCTAATGACAATAAGGTTTTACCCGTACCCGCAACACCCTGAATGCTTACCAATTGAATTTCAGGATCCATTACGGCATCCAGTGCAAAAGTTTGTTCGGCGTTTTTAGGATGTACTCCAAATGCCGAGGTTTTTCCAATGCGTATTAATATATCCTCCTCGGCGTAATAGCGCGTTAAAACACTTTGCGACTCATTTTTTAAAATAAAATACTGATTGGCCAGGGGCCTTGTTTTTTTTAAAACTGATGTACGGGCAATACTATCGTTTGCATAAACCTGAGCAATGGCTGCGGGTGACACGTTAGTAAGTTCAAGCGCGCCGCTATGTAATTCATCGAGCGTTTTAATTTTACCAGTTTCGTAATCTTCGGCATTTAAATTGAGGCTTTTGGCTTTTATGCGCAGGTTAATGTCTTTGGTTACTAAAACTACCTTACGCTGGGGATGATGCTCTGCCACATACAGCGCTGTGTTTAATATACGGTGATCGGGTTTACGTTCATCAAATATTTTTTCGGCGTTAAGCGTAGCGCTGGTATGCATTTCTATTTTAAATTGCCCCCGCTTGGGCCCGTTAATAGAAGTCCATTCTTGTAGTGAATGTCTGCCGCTGTGCGCATCCACGTATCGAATAAATTCCCGGGCTGCAAAATTTTTAGTGTCATTGCCTTTTTTAAATTGATCGAGTTCTTCTAAAACCGTAATAGGTATTACAACATCGTGTTCGGCAAAATTTTTAATGGCCGTGTGATCAAAAATTATTACCGACGTATCCAGTACAAAAATTTTTCGTTCTATTCCCGAAATTTTAACTGTGCGCTTTGCCATATACTCAATATTAAAACATCATTACCAACGTGCAAGTATTTTATTCAATGAATATTAACACTACGCACATAAAATAACCGTTTAGTACAATTACATTTACATTTGCTTAATATTACCATGAGCGTTACCTGGATTCTTATTCTTTCGACGGTTTTAATTTCATACAGTGCATTAAAACAGGCGTCGGTACAAGTTAAATTTTGGTTTAATGCATATTCGGTTTGGCATTTTAAAGAATGGTACCGCATGGTAACACATGGGTTTTTACATGCCGATTACCTGCATCTGGCATTTAATATGTTTTCACTGTATATGTTTGGACCACGTGTTGAATATGTATTTAAAGGCCTGTTTGGTAACCTTAAAGGTGTAATCCTTTACCTAATATTATATTTTGGAGGCATTGTATTATCAAGTGTATATAGCCTGTTTAAACATCGCGGTAATCCCCATTATAATGCCCTTGGAGCCTCTGGCGCAGTGTGTAGTGTAATTTACAGTTCCATTTTATTTTTTCCATTAGAAACACTTTATGTTTGGGGTATACCGGTTAAAGCATGGCTTTATGCCCTGTTATTTTTAGGTGGTTCGTGGTACATGTCCAAAAAACAATATGATACCATTGGTCATGATGCCCACTTTTTTGGAGCCCTTTGGGGACTGGCATTTCCGTGTGTGGTCTATCCTGAAATTTTATCTTATGTACATTCACTTTTTTTTAATGCTTAACCCTTTTTATAACTATTATGAATTCTGAAACTGTTTTAGTAACTGGCGCCACTGGCATGCTGGGGCGTATGGTATTGGATAAACTTATACCCGCAGGATTTAAAATAATAGTTTTAATTGAGCCATCGCAGTGGCACAGTATAGAGTTGCCAAAGGAAATTAGCCTACTTAAAGGCGATATTAGGCGGCCTGAAACGTACCGCGATACCCTTAAAACATGCACGTATGTAATTCATATTGCGGCATCCACTCAAGTATATCCGCGGCGCAATGCAAATTGTTACAATATAAATACCGAAGCTGTTAAATTACTGGCCGAAGAAGTTTTACAAAGCTCGGTTAAACGCCTGGTGCATATTGGTACGGCCAGCTCATTTGGTTCGGGAACAAAAACCACATTACGTTCAGAATTATCAGATTTTAATTTGGCTGCATACGGTATGGATTATATAAATTCAAAGCAGCAGGCGCAGTCGTATTTACTGCAATTACATAGCCAGCGGCAATTACCCGTTATAATTATTAATCCCACATTTATGATTGGACCCTATGACCGTATCCCCTCATCTGGCCGAATGCTTAAAACGCTATTATCGGGTTCACTTCCGGGGTATACCCACGGGGGCCGTAGTTTTGTATACTCGGGAGATGTTGCCGAAGCTATAGTAAATGCCCTAACGCAAGGGCGTAATGGACAATGCTACATAACTGGTGGTGAAAACCTAAGCTATAAAGATTTTTTTACGCTGGCCTGTACCTTGTATAACAAACCCTTTACCTTAAAGCGAATACCTTTGGGGCTTACACACATTTTGGGTTTTTTAAGTTCGGCCTGGGCCCGTGTTGTGCAAAAACCTCCCCTGTTAAGTTACGGCGTTAGCTTGCTGGCTGGTAAATACCAGTTTTATTCAAGTGCTAAAGCCACAGCTGAACTCAATTATAAAATAACGCCCCTTTCAAATGCCATTAAAGAAAGTGTTGACTGGATGGTAAAACATAATGTATTTAAAATACAATGAACAGCTCGTTTTATAATGCCGTTGTTATTATTACGGGATCCACCCAGGGTATTGGCCTTGAAACCGGTATCCAGCTTTTAAAACAAGGAGCGTATGTGGTATTTAACGGCCGGCGTGAAAACCCCGGCCCGGTTCTGCAAACACTTTTACAAAAGCACAGCTCAAAAGCATGTTACATAGCAGCAGATGTTGGAAATGCCTCGGCGGTTTTGAATTTGGTAACTGCTGTTATTAAGCAACAGGGTAAAATAGATATTGTAATTTTAAATGCCGGCATGTCATCACAGGGCTATTTGCATGAGCATGCAGATGGTGTTATTCAAAATATAATTAACACAAATTTATTTGGTGCATTATGGCTATCTAAATATGCTGTGCCCGCACTGCAAAAAACCAAAGGACAAATTTTATGCATTTCATCCGCCGCCGCCTTATGTGGCATTGCGGAATACAGTTTATACAGCGCCACCAAAAAAGCACTTATAGGTCTGGCTGAAAGCCTGTATAGCGAACTTTTTCCCATGGGTATACATGTTGGTGTTACCATAGTTGGGTTTACTGAAAATGAAACGTTTAAAACAGCCCTAAAACCAGACGGGAGCTTGCACCCGGTGCCCAACCGCAACGCGTTTAAACCCATGTCGCGTGCCGCAACGGCAAGTTGTATTTTACAACAACTACAAGGCCGGCGTCGTATTGTGGTTACAGGCCTTTCGGGTAAATTTGCCTATGCAGTGTCGCGGTGGTGGCCAGCCTTGTACCTGCGCTTGTTACGCCGGCATTATCTAAAATCAAAATTAAAAGCCTAGCGTTTTTATTGCGGAAACACTAGTAAGCACAGGGTTTCAAAATCTTTAACACTTAATTGTTCGGGGCGTTTACCAAATAGCGCTAAGCTGGTATCGCCGGTCCAGTGTAATGCTTTAATTGAATTTCGAATGGTTTTTCGACGCTGGTTAAAACAGGTTTTTACCAGGGTTTTAAATGGCTCAAAAGCACACTGTACCTCGGGCTGAGGTTTTCTAACCAACCGTATTACAGCGCTCTTTACTTTAGGCGGTGGGCTAAATGCATTTTCATGCACGGTATATAAGTACTCAATATTGTAATAGGCTTGTAACAGCACGCTTAAAATACCATAGGTTTTGCTTCCGGGTTTTTCGGCAATGCGTTGGGCCACTTCTTTTTGAAACATGCCTACCACTACCGGTATGGTGTTACGGTATTCAAGCACTTTAAACATAATTGGTGAAGAAATATTATAGGGGAAATTTCCTATAACTCCGTATTGATTAGCATGGTTAAATGTATAGGTTAATACATCCTGTAAAATAAACGCATTGGCATGGGCTTCAAAATGTTGTTTTAAATACGTAATAGACTCGGCGTCAATATCCAGACCGGTATATGGTACGCGGTTTAATAAATGTTGCGTTAAAACCCCGGTGCCCGGTCCTATTTCTAATACAGCTGTATGGGCGGGTAATACCTGTATAAAATCTTCTACAATTTTTTGGGCCCTAAAAGTATCGGTTAAAAAATGCTGTCCTAAATGTTTTTTGGCTTTAACGGGCTGCATCATGATTTTGCGCTTACACCCGCTGCCATTAAAAACGTTTTAATAAGTGTATCTATATCACCATTTAATACAGCTTCAGCATCTGTTATTTTAAGTTCGGTGCGGTGATCGTTAACCATTTTATAGGGATGCAACACATACGAACGTATTTGTGAGCCCCATTCTATTTTCATTTTACTGTCTTCCACGGCCTGCTTGGTTTCATTGCGTTTACGCATTTCAAGCTCATACAACTGCGAGCGCAGCATTTGCATGGCGCGTTCACGGTTGCCGTGTTGCGATCGTTCAACCTGGCACACCACCACTATACCGCTGGGCTTATGTAACAACTGTACTTTGGTTTCAACTTTATTTACATTTTGGCCCCCGGCGCCGCCGCTGCGTGAGGTACTCATTTCAATATCTGCTGGCTTAATATCAATTTCAATGGTGTCATCCACAACCGGGTAAACGTAAACAGATGCAAAACTGGTATGGCGCTTGGCATTGGCATCAAAGGGGCTTATACGCACCAAACGGTGTACGCCGTTTTCACTTTTTAAATAACCATAAGCAAATGCCCCCTCAATTTGTAATGCAATAGATTTTATGCCAGCCACATCACCCGGTGTTTGATCGAGTTCGGTAACCTTATATCCTTTCTTTTCGGCCCACATTAGGTACATTCGCATAAGCATACTGGCCCAGTCGCAACTTTCGGTGCCACCGGCACCGGAGTTTATTTGCAATACGCAATCCAATTTATCTTCTGTACCTCGCAGCATGTTTTTAAACTCAAGTTCTTCCAGCGCTTGTATAAATTGCACAAAAGCTTGCTGGGTTTCAGTTTCAGTTGCCTCACCGGCCTTATAAAAATCATATAGCGTATTAAGGTCATCCAATTGTGAACACAATTGAGTGTAAGACTGAACCCATAATTTTAAACCTCGGATTTCAGTCATAAGTGCCTCTGCTTTTTTAGAGTCACTCCAAAATTGTGGGTCTAAGGTTTTTTCTTCTAGTAAACTTAAATCGTGTTGCTTGCGGTCGAAGTCAAAGAAACCTCCTTAATGCGCCGCTGCGGTCATTCACGTCTTTTAATTGCTCTGCTGTAAACATAGTATAAAGATAGGTATAATAATTTATTAGGTTTTGTTACAATTGTATAAACTTTAATACAAGGCTTTAAGATTTTTGTTGTTTGTTTTTTTGATTGATGTTTTTAGTTTTTGTGCGTTTATTGTTTGGGCGATGCCTTTCAGGCCCGGGCTACTCCGGGCTCGCTTACGCTCGGTTGCCTTTGGC
>RFNG01000049.1 GCA_009927275.1 Sphingobacteriia bacterium
TTCAAAACCCGCTACAAATCCGCAAGTAAAATCTACCCAATTTAATAAAAAGCCTGTAGTTAAAAAGGCTGTTGTCACGCCAGTGGCAGCTAACGAGGTAAAAATAAGCGCTGTTACAGAACTGCCCAAAGCCAAAGTTATTAAACGTAAAGCAGTTGTTGTGCCACCGCCGGCCCCGGTTCAAATTAGCAATTGGCCTAAGGCTAAGGTTAAGCATATTTTAGTTTCGCAGCCCCGACCTGCCGACGGTGATAAAAATCCTTACATTGAATTGGCACGTAAACATAATTTACATATAACCTTTAGGCAGTTTATTAAAGTGGAAGGATTAAATGCAATGGAATTTCGTGCGCAACGCGTTGAAATACTTTCGCATTCAGCTGTTATTTTAACCAGTAAACTGGCCATAGATCATTTCTTTAGAATATGTCAAGAACTGCGACTTACAGTTCCTGAAACCATGAAGTATTATTGTATAAATGAGCAAACCGCGTACTATTTACAAAAGTATATTCAATACCGAAAACGTAAAATTTCATATGGTACGGGCAGTTTGCAAAATCTTTTGGATTTAATTCGAAAAAATAAAAACGAATATTTTTTATTGCCTTGCAGTGATGCTCAAAATGAGCAAATTGCAGAATATATGCAACAAATGCTGTTACGCTATTCTAAATCGGTATTTTATAGAACCGTTCCTGCAGATTTAAAAGACATTAAAAACATACAGGAGTTTGATGTGTTGGTGTTTTTTACACCAACGGGTATACGTTCACTCAAGCAAAATTTCCCGCAATTTAAACAACACAACACCCGTATTGCAGCTTTTGGGCATTCTACCGGACATGCCGTATCCGCGCTGGGCTATCGCCTCGACGTTTTTGCTCCCAATCCTAAAAACCCAAGCATGACAGCAGAGTTAGATGCCTACATTAAATTATGCAATAAGCGTTAAGTTTTAACCATGCCAGCGGCAATGGTTTTAAAAAGTGCATTCATTTCCAATTGAATAAGCTTCCAGTCACTTAATTGTTTGGAGTTCCAAATTAAAGCCATATAAACTCCAGAAAGTTGTTGTACACCGGCCGCTTGTAGCGCATGTGAAAATGCTGTACTTTGTAAACGGTACGATTCTCGTATATGCCGTTTAATGCGGTTTCTATCATGAGCTTTTGCAATTAAACGTTTAGGAACCATAATTACAATTTTGGGCTTATTAATTTCTCCGGATTCAGATTTTAAATATACACGAGCCCCCAAGCTTCCGGATTTAAATTTTATACCCTGAGTAAAAACCAAATCAATACTTTGGCGGTGTTTAAGCCGTTCATGAACGGTGAATTTAAAATTTGAAACCACCACAATATAATTTTATGCTAATTTAAATATTTACATTAGCATTTGGTTTTAATAGTAATTACCAAAGCCCCGATGCAATTATCTATTTTTTTAAAACAGCGGCAAAAGCAACAAAAGTCAATTCAACTTTGGTTTAAACGTTTACGCCGTAATACACGAATTAACCTTGATCCGTATTTTCATCAGGCCCACGATGCGGTTTTTAAGAATACCGACTGTATGAAGTGCGCGCATTGTTGCGCAACCACTTCGCCTATATTTTATCAAAAAGATATAGACCGGGCCGCCCTGGCCTTACACATCAAGCCGGGTGAATTTATTGAACGGTATTTAGAAATGGATGAAGAAGGTGATTTTGTATTTACGCAAACCCCTTGTCCATTTTTACAGGCAGATCATGCTTGTTCTATATATAAGGATCGGCCCAAAGCCTGCAGAGAATATCCGCATACCAACCGAAAACAAATACGTCAATTGCTTACAATCACTGAAAAAAACACACAGGTTTGTCCAGCTGTATTACAAATTGTAAATCAAATACAAGAACGGTTTAAAGCCGACGGAATAACGATTTAATATGTTCTAATCCCGCTAATGTGCGGTAATTTTCACCAAGTGCATGCTCCCACATAAAGGGCAATTGATAACTAACTTCAGCCATTTGTGAAATATCAGTTTCCGTCCATGAGGCGCTTAAATGTTGAGGTAATTCTATGTTATGGTGTTTGCACATAGATTTAAACTCAGAAACACCCAACGGATAATAGTCTTCAAGGTGCTGAAAAATAATACAGTTGGCAATACAATGGCGCGTGCCTTTAATTTTTGATAACCCGTAACTTAAAGCATGGCAAACACCCACTTCGCTATATGTCAGGCTAAGCCCACCCATAAGTGAAGCTACCATTAACCGGTCATCGTTTTCGGCATTTTGACCCGATTGTGGGCCAAGATATACAGCCCTGCAAAGACTCAGGGCCTGATCACCATAGGCAAGACTAAAGGCATTGTTTTTTTGACCAAAGCGAGATTCAATGCAGTGTATATAGGTATCCATGCCCGTATAAAACCACCAATCTTTGGGCACCGTAGCAATAAGTTCAGGATCAAGCAATACCTGATTAAAAACCGTCCAGTCGCATTTTAATCCAAGTTTTTTTTCGGGACCAGTAAGTACTGCCGTCATAGACACTTCTGCGCCGGTACCTGAAATTGTTGGTACGCCTAAGTGATATACGCCCGGGTTTTTAATAAGGTTTAGTCCCTGGTATGCAACCGCAGATCCCGGATTGGTTAGCATTAAGGAAACCGCTTTGGCAATATCCATTATACTACCCCCTCCAATACCTATAACCCCGCTGGGTAAGCCCTTTTGGTTTAAAAGGGTATCGCGCAATTCATCTACCTGTTGCGTTGTAGGTTCATGGGTATTTACATCAATATAAAAAACTGCATCTTCTGCTTGTGGCGTAAATGCCAGAGGATGATTTTTAAAATAGGCATCAATAATAAAAACACAGTATTTTTTATTTAAATGCCTTATAGGTAAAAGGGTTTGAGCTAATTGATGAAAACAACCCCTTCCAAAAGTTACATGATCTATATTTTTAAAATTCTTATGCATATTATACTTCCATGCCGTTTAACAGCGCCTCACAGGTACTCCATTTAACTATTGAAAACCAGTTTTGAATGTACTCTGCCCTGCGATTTTGATATTTTAAATAATATGCATGTTCCCAAAGGTCTAAGGCTAAAAGGGGTTTGCCTTTTACCTGTGCAATACCCATAAGCGGATTATCTTGGTTGGGCGTAGTGCATATTTTAAAACGGCCGTTTTCAGTAAGTATTAACCAGCACCAGCCGCTGCCAAAATGTTTAAGGGCAGCCTCAGAAAACTGTGTTTTAAACGCTTCAAACGAACCAAATTCAGCATTAAGGCGCCTTGAAAATTCTGCAGGTAATACGTCGGGCTGTGCGCTTAAAAGGTTCCAAAATAAACTGTGATTGTAATGGCCTCCTAAATTATTTCTAATTATTGCCGGACTTGTTTCATTAATTTGCTTACAGAGGGCACTTAAATGCTCACTAAATTCAAAACCGCTCCAAGAAGCCGTATTCAATTTATCTACATAAGCCTGATGATGCTTGCTATGATGAATTTGCATAGTAGCTGAATCGATATAAGGTTCTAATGCATTAAACGCATAGGGTAAAGCCGGTAAACGAAATTTAAATTCAGGGGATATACGGCCTTTTGTAAATGTAATATTTTTAAAGGGAAACGCTAAAAAAGCAATACTAGCAACGCATTGCTTAACAAAAGCCCGTCGCTCTGAATTTACCATTTTATTAAGAGCTGATTTTTTTCTACGGTTTGTCCTTTTTTAACACAAATCTCTTTTACAATTCCGTCTTGCATGGCTTTTAATGCATTTTCCATTTTCATGGCTTCAAGTATAAAAATTACATCCCCTTTTTTTACTGTATCACCTTCGGAAACCAAAACGTTTAGTAATAAACCCGGCATCGGCGCTCGGAGTTCAGCACTTCCTTTTTTTGCCAAATCTGAAAAGCCCATGGTTTTTAATAAGCGATCCGTTTCTGTTTCAATATGGGCCTTTACGCGTAAGCCATTTATGCGTAATTGAATCCATTTTTCAGCTGTATTCATTTGTTCTACGTAAATAGAATACGAAGTACCAGCATGAATTAAATGATATTGTAAAGGTTGTACTTGAATTAAATCTAAACCCATTGGCTTGCCGGATAGTAAAAATCCTTCCGCATGTGGAACGCACTCAAACTCCAAATTATCGATAGTAATATATAACACCATATAAAGGTACTTTCTATGCTTTACAGATACAAATTAAGGAGCTTTAAAAAAGAAATTAATTACATCGGGTTCTAAATCGTATTTTTCAATAGAACGAATAGGTTTTAAATTTTGGCAGAGAAATATTCGCGGTACCTGCCCCTCGCAAAGGGTATAAAACAATTCATCTTCAAAAAGCGTAAACGGAATATCGGCTGATTTGGTACGGTTTAAAAAATTCTGCAGCTTTGCTTTACGCCCTCCTAAAACCATTAAAAATGGCGCATCTTTAAATTGCAATTTTAAAATATGTAATTTATAGGCTGCTTCTATACAATGGCTACAAGTAAGGCTAAAAAAGGCAATTACACTTTTACCTTTCTTAAAATTAAGGGCAGGCTTGGGTACTGCTAGCGGGCTTGTCCATAACGTATCTAATTTTAAATGTTTTGGTATACGGTAGTCAGCGCTCGATCCTGGAACAGATACAGGCCGCAATGCAAAAACAAAGGCGGCGCTGATTCCAAAAATGCTTAAGGCTATGACATTTGAATACCTGTAAAACATACGATGGTGCTGGTGTTTAAGATAAACCACAAGACCCAACACCAATATGTTTTTTAGAATGGCCAAACCCGGCGTCATTTTATAGTGTTCTCCAAAACAACCACAATCGGCTTGCGCACCGTTATAAAAAAACAAATAGGTTAAATATAAAATAAATACCACGCTGGTCCAGATTAATGCATTATAGGTGAATTTATTCAGTGAAATATGTAAAAACATCAGCAGGCCCAAAGCCAGTTCCCAAATAATGAGAATACGTATACCCAATACCGAACAAAGGCCCCCGCAAATACCATCTTCGGCTAGTCTAAACTGAAATAAGTCAATGGGGCTCATTTTTTTCCAAGCCGAAAACACATATAAAACACCAATACAAAGCGTTATAAAAATATGTGCCAATAATTTATACATAAAAAAAGCCGGTTTTAAGCCGGCTGTTTTTTTAATTTAATGATTATTGAATACTACATTTTGTTGTAACGGTTACACCCATAACGCTTGCAGATGCATCATTTGCTTTACATTGCGCATCGGCATCATTTTTTTTAGCAGTTATTACGAAACTGGAGTCAACAGAAATAGGAAAAGGGGATCAAGCTGCTTTCAGTGGATGTAGTACACTTACAGGTATAGTCCCGTTTGCATGATAAAATAAAAATACACGCTAAACCCATTATAAGGGATTTTGATATTATAGATGTTTTCATAAAAACAAATATAAAACCTAATTAAATGCCTTAAAATACAGATATCTTAAAAAGATGTACATTTGTACGAACAAAATGCGGATGTGGCGTAATTGGCAGCCGCACCAGACTTAGGATCTGGCGCCGCAAGGCGTGGGGGTTCGAGTCCCTTCATCCGCACAGGGCCCATAGGGGCCCTTTTTGTTCGGCCTGTGTGGCGAAATTGGTAAACGTTGCGGTCTCAGAAGCCGTTGGTTTAAATACCTTGGGAGTTCGAGTCTCCCCGCGGGCACAATGCAAGATATCTTAAACAAGGCACAACATGCCCTAAATCAAATTCGGCCCTATTTAATTTCAGATGGGGGAGACGTAAAAATTATTGAATTAAATGCTGAAATGGTTTTAAAAATTGAACTTACAGGTGCTTGCAAAACCTGTTCTATGCGTCATATGACCATGAAATCAGGAATAGAAGAAACGTTACGTAGAGAAGTGCCAGAAATTAAAGCCATAATAACCGAACAACCCATTACCTTATGAAATTAATTGATAAGCTTAATCAACGTCAGTCTACTCTGTTTTCAATTGAAATTTTACCACCGCTAAAGGGCAAAAGTATTCAGAGTATTTTTAACAGCGTAGACCCATTAATGGAATTTAAACCCGCATTTATTGATGTTACGTATCATCGTGAGGAATACGTATATAAAAAACGGGAGGGGGGCTATTTAGAAAAAGTTAGTATACGTAAACGTCCAGGCACGGTTGGCATATGTGCGGCCTTGGTTAATCATTACGATGTAGATGCGGTTCCGCACATCATATGCGGAGGATTTTCAAAAGAAGAAACAGAAAACGCACTTATTGATTTAAAATTTTTAGGTATTGATAATGTATTGGCATTGCGAGGCGACCAAATTAAAACCGAAGCCGTTTTTGTTCCCGAACCTGATGGACATGCCTATGCCATTGATTTGGTTCATCAAATTCATGGCATGAACTCCGGAAAATACCTCGACGAAGAAACATCAGACGCTTCACCTACCAATTTTTGTATTGGTGTTGCAGGATATCCCGAAAAACACGTGGAAGCCCCGAATTTAAAAACAGATTTAAAACACTTAAAAGCTAAAGTAGAGGCCGGCGCTCACTACATTGTAACACAAATGTTTTTTGACAATTCAAAATTTTTTGAATTTGTGGCAATGTGCCGCGCAGAAGGAATTACGGTACCCATAATCCCAGGGATAAAAATTTTAACATCCCGCACCCAGATAAGCGCATTACCTAAATTGTTTCATATAGATTTACCTCAGGACTTATTGGATGTTATTGACGCGTGTAAAACTGAACAGGATGTAAAAGAAGCTGGTATTTCCTGGGCTATATCACAGTGTAAAGAACTTGTAAAAGCCGATGTGCCCTGTTTGCATTTCTACACCATGGGGAATCCCGAATCTACACGCCGCGTGGCATCATCGCTGTTTTAATGTCGTTTTCATTTTATTCAGGTGAGGTTTTGCTTATAGATAAACCCTATAGCTGGAGTAGCTTTAAGGCCGTGCACCACATTAAAAAATCCATCGCTAAACATCCCAGCTGGACAGATGAACAGGGGCCTCATCCAGTTAAAATTGGGCATGCCGGAACGCTCGATCCACTGGCAACCGGTTTGTTAATTATGTGTACCGGAAAAAAAACAAAACAGATTCAAGATTTTATGAACCTAGAAAAGGTATATACCGGTGTTTTTTTTATTGGAGCCACTACGCCCTGTTTTGATCGTGAAAAACCAGTAAACGCTGAATATTCTATTGCGCATATTACTTCTGAACACATTGAAATAGTTCGCCAGCAGTTTATTGGCACACAACATCAAATGCCACCGCTATATAGTGCCATTCAAATAAATGGACGCCGTGCATACGAAATTGCACGCAGCGGACAAACAGTAGAGCTACAACCCAGAACCGTTAACATTTCGCAACTGGAATTTAAAATATGGAATCCTCCATTTTTACATTTTAAAGTAACCTGTTCAAAAGGCACATATATCAGAAGTTTGGCTCGTGATATAGGATTGGCATTACACAGTGGGGCCTATGTTTACGATTTAAAACGTGAGCAAATTGGAACCTACAATCTAAATAATGCGTTTACTCCAGAAGCTTTCGCCAAACATATAAATATGTAATACAACTAGTTTAAATGTATAGCATTGCGCAATTCGGAGGCATCCATAAAGCCGCGGTGTTCCCACGTTTTAATGCCTTTTACATATAATTGCAATACAGGTAATGCGTCCACTTTTAGTTCACGACATAGTTCAGAATGTGCGTCGGCATCAATACGCCAAATGGTAATTTGCGATGCATGCTGTTTTTGTATTTGTTCTAAACCCGGTTTCATTTGCTGGCAGGGCTTGCACCAGTCGGCGTAAAAATCAACCAGCACGGAATCACGCATAGATTTTAATCCCTCATAAAAACCCGATACGGTTATCCCATTTTTTTTAATTATTCCTTGTTCAGGCAAGTCAGCAGCACGCCACGCCATTAATCCGCCTTGTAATTCCACAACATTCTTAAAATGTAAAGATCTTAAGTATTCAGCTGCCGAAGCACTACGACCACCACTTAAGCAGTAAACAAATACAGAGGCATTTCGGTTCCACGCATTTGCTTTGGCTTTAAACGCAGGCCCATTCCAATCGTTATTTACTGCCGATTCCAAATGCCCTTCTTGATATTCTTGGGGACTTCGTACATCCACAATTAAGAGATCTGATTCAGAAGCAATAGCTTTAAGAAATGCATGGGGTTTAAGAATTTGACTCTGAGCCTGAGGGGTACTACATTGTATAAGTGTAAAACCCGGAATTAAAAAAAATAATAGCTTGAAGAATTTCATACAAATAAAAAAATAAAATGTTAAACAACTAGTTTTAAAGGTTCATGTATTTTTTTGTAAAGTTGAGTAAAATAATGTTTATCCAACGTGATTAGTATCACATTTAAAAAATTGCAGCATTTAATAAGGGTATTCACTTTTAAATTAAATGGTGATTAACAGGTAATACAATTTTAAAATTTATTTAATAAAGGAAATAGATATTATTGAGTTTAAGGTAAATTGGGCTTTAACAGCGTTTAATACGTTTGTAATTATGAAGTCTATTTACCTATAAACGATTTTAAAATTCAAATCACAAGCCAATTAAATTGTAAAACGCATTCACATATACCTTAAATATTTTTAAATAAAATAGTCCTAATAATGTAACTGCCAAATTCTTTATAATTATATAACCATATAGTCATATTTACAAAAACGTTTTAATTTTTAATTAATAGGCGCTGATGCACCATCGTATGGTCTTTGTATATACTCAGGGTATAAATACCCGAATTAAAGCGTGTTAAATCAATACGTTGTTCTGCCTGTGCGGAAATATGTAAAAGTTCTTGGCCTAAAGCATTGCTTACACGAATTTGAATTCCTTTAAATTCAGGCAATTCAATCTGATAAAGTCCTTTTCCGGGATTAGGAAATATTTGAATCTGTTCAGCACCCCATTCGTCTATGCCAATACAACTGTTAACTTTAATTACGATAACGGCTGCGTTAGTACAGCCATTGGCATCCATTCCGGTAACAGTAAAATTAACATTAGCAATCAGGCTTGATGAGGTTACAACGGTTGCTGCATTTACTCCGGTATTCCATGTATAGGATTGCGCACCAGATGCAGTTAAGGTAAAGGTTTGACCCTTACAAACCGATGTTTTAGATGCTATAGCAGTTACTGTTGGTAATGGATTTACAGCAATTGAAATACTTGCAGCACTGGGACAATTTAAATTGCCAGAGCTGGTACTGGCCGCTAAGGTATAAATGGTATTTACGCTGGGTGTTATGGTTATAGAACTAAACGGAGAGCCGGTACTCCAGGTATACGAGTCGGCGGCAGAGGCCGAAAGTGTTGCCGATTTACCAGCGCATACTGCACTGGGACCAGATATGGATAACATTGGATTAAACACATTTATTTGTATGGTTTTAGTTCCGGTGCAACCATTTGCATTGCCAAAAACAGTGTATACGCTGGTTGTACTGGGCGTATCACTTATTTGTGCTGTTGTAGCACCTGTGTTCCATGAGTAGGTACCAGCTCCACCCGCAGTTAAACTTACAGTTGTGCCCGCACAAATTAATGTATTGGATGCATTGATGGTAACTGTAGGACTGTTTGACGTTAACACCACCTGGTTGGCCCAGCTAACACAACCAAAACTATTGGTTCCGGCAACCGAATATAGCGTAGGAGCTGTAGGATAAGCCGTATAAGTTGTGCCGCTTAAGCTTCCGGGATACCAGGTGTATGAATTTGCACCCGCAACCGTCATACTTACGGGGGAACCTTGACATGCAACAGAAGATGATGCAGAAATAGAAAGCGTTGGATTGGGGTTTGTAGAAACCGTTACTGTTGCAAAGCCACCACAAGTTCCATTGGTAACAGTAACCGTATACACCGTTGTTGCAGATGGAGAAACCACAATATTAGCGCCGGTTTGACCCACCGGTTGCCAGGTGTAACCTGTAGCTGCTGCTGCTGCTGTAAGTGTAGCAGGAGTAGAAGCACAAATAACCGAACTTGAACTAATGGCCGCAACTTGTAACGGTGCTACAGTTACATTTGTTAATGCGGTACTGGTACCACATCCATTTTGCCCCAGTAAAGTATAAGTAGCAGAAACACTTGGAGTAAAGGCCTGTCCATTGACATTTCCATTTACCCAAGTATAGGTTAATGCACCACTACCTGTTAGCGTAACGGCTTGGCCAAAACAAATACTATTACCAGAAGTTGAAACAGTTAAATTAGGCACACCCGTATTTACAGTTAATTGTAATGCAGAGGAAGCCACACAATTTGCACTGCTGGTACCAATTACTGAATATGTGGTTGTGGTATTGGGACTAACAACAACTGAAGTTCCAGTTCCGCCGGTACTCCACGATATACCGCTTACGGCATTAGTAGTTAATGTTACCGACTGACCCGCACAAATTGCATTAATACCATTTGGAGTAGATACACTCATGCTAATAGAACATAATCGTGTAATGATAACTCTACCATTACCGGAATTAACTCCAGAGGTATTAATTTGATTAACACCCACATTATAAGATCCGCCCCCACCGCCTGCACCATTACAATTGGAACCACCTGCACCCCCGCCAGAATATCCGCCGCCGCCACAACCGCCATGTGGACTACTGCCGCAACCGTAAATAAATAAATTAGAACCGCCGCCGCCGCCAAATCCGCCGGTGCTTGATCCGCCTGCACCCCCATTTACAAAAGCCATTCCGCCCTGTGCATTTCCTGAAGTTCCTCCATTTCCGGAAAATCCGCCACCACCACCACCATTGGGAGTATTATTTCCTGTTGATGTGCTAAATCCACCACCGCCACCATTAGTTCCACCCAGTCCGGCCTGAGCAAATTGCCCAATCATACCACTTGTAGATGTTGTACCATTTATCATGGCATAATTTCCATTAGAGCAATTATGTGCTGTACCACCACCGCCACCAGCTATTATGAGTGGTGTATTACCCGCTACAACATATGAACCGCCACCACCGCCATTGCCCACATTATTTGGAGCCACAGATCCGGTTTGACCAACTAAAATACTTAACACACCCGGATTGATGGTAAACTCACCTTGTGCAAACGCACCTAACCCGCCGCTACATCCGCCTTGCGCACCCCATACCTGAATGCGGTATAGGCCGCCATTTGTTACCGTCCATTGTTGTATGCCGTTGGTTGTGGTAACTTGTCCATTTAGGGGATTTGCCCCGGCATAGGCAGCATTTATTTGGGCTTGTGTTGGACCAACAGGCCCCAAAGCACCACATTCGGTAAATGTATAGGAGGTGTTTTGTGAAAATAAAACAGGCGATACAAAACAGAGTATTGCTACAGAAAATATAAAACGTCTAATTGTCATAATATGAAAATACATATTATAGAGATAAGTTCATAATTTATAGTATTACAGATGCATGTTCTCGTGTATATTTATACATGCCGAATATTTATGCGTTTAAGGGTGTTAAACCCTATATACATCCAAAAGCTTTTGTGCATCCACAAGCTATTATTACGGGAAATGTTGAAATTGGCGCCGAGGTATATATTGGCCCTGGTGCTGCTATACGAGGGGATTGGGGAAAAATAATTATTGAAGCCGGTTGTAATGTACAAGAAAACTGCACACTGCATATGTTTCCGGGCACAACAGTACATTTAATGGAAGGTGCTCATGTGGGGCATGGGGCGGTTATTCATGGAGCCCGTTTGGGACCTAATTGTTTAATTGGAATGAACAGTGTAATAATGGATGATGTTGAAATTGGTGAAGCATGTATAGTAGGTGCATTAAGTTTTGTGGCAGCCCAACAACGATTTGGTCCTCGTCAATTAATAGTGGGAAATCCAGCCAAAGCCATAAAAACGGTTTCGGAAGCAATGATACGCTGGAAAACGGAGGGCACGGCTCTTTATCGTGAACTGGCCCGAAATGGAAACCGTGATATTAAAGCCTGCAGACCTTTACGAAAACCTGCAACCTCCAAAGCGAACGCATCGCCTTTACAAACATATAAAACCTGGAATAAATTAAAGCCTAAAACATGAAAAAACAAAAATCAATATTAGACGCCGCATCACAAACTTTTTTGTACAAGTATCTTAATAATCCATCCCCAACCGGATTTGAAAGTGCCGGACAAAAAATTTGGTTAAACTATTTACGCCCTTTTGTAGATGAAACCTTTGTTGACACTTATGGCACGGCAGTTGGTGTTATTAACCCAACCGCCCCGTACAAAGTTGTAATAGAGGCCCATGCCGATGAAATTAGCTGGTTTGTGCACTATATTACAAAAGATGGATTTATATATTTAAAACGTAATGGTGGCAGCGACCATCAAATTGCACCATCAAAGCGTGTACACATTCATACCGAGCGGGGCATAGTGCCGGCGGTTTTTGGATGGCCTGCCATACATGTAAGAGATGCAGCCAAAGAAGAAACCCCCAGTTTAAAAAATATTTTTTTGGATTTGGGTTGCAAGTCAGATAAAGAAGTAGAGTCTTTGGGAGTTCATGTTGGATGCGTTGTAACGTATCCCGATGAACTGATGGAACTTAACAGCCGTTATTATGTGGGACGCGCATTAGACAATCGTATCGGAGGCTTTATGATTGCCCAAGTTGCAAGATTGTTAAAACAAGAACGCCGCAAGCTGCCATTTGGTTTATACATCGTAAATGCCGTGCAAGAAGAAGTTGGACTTAACGGGGCCACTATGATTGCCCGCCGAATTAATCCAAATGTAGCGATTGTTACCGATGTGTGCCATGATACGCAAACACCTATGATGAGTAAAATTTCAAGTGGTGATATTGCTTGCGGTAAAGGGCCGGTTTTGAGTTATGCGCCTGCAGTTCAAAACAATCTCTTAAAAGTAATAATAGATACTGCAAAAAAACAAAAACTTGCCTTTCAGCGTCAGGCATCATCGCGTGTAACCGGTACGGATACGGATGCTTTTGCTTATGCTACTGATGGAATAGCGTCGGCATTGATTTCCTTGCCGTTGCGCTATATGCACACAACGGTTGAAACCGTTAATAAACAAGATGTTGAAGACGTGATTCAACTTATTAAATACAGTTTGCTGGCAATTAAAAACAATCAGGACTTTAGGTATATCAAGTAAATTATAAAGGTTTACCATACCGCATGCCTACCTGCCGAACCACATTACTTTTTATTTTAATCCTGCTATGCAATGTCCATGCACAGACTGTTTTTAGGGGAAAAGTATCAGATAAATCCACCGGCGAGCCAATATCGTTTGCAGGTATTTTATTAAAAGGTACAACATGTGGCGGACTTACGGATGTTGATGGTAAATTTTATTTTAAATGTTTAAAACTACCCGATTCTGTTGTCATCCAATATATAGGCTATGAACGCGTGGCCCTTCCTTTTAAAATAAAAGAAGAATGGGACATCCGTTTAACTCCTGTAAAAGATGGGTTTTCATTGGATGAAGTTGTAGTTGAATCGGGTGAAAATCCGGCACATCGCATAATTCGTGCAGCCATAAAAAACAAATATAAAAATGATAAAAACAATTTAGACGCCTACCAATACGAAGTGTATAATAAAATTGAGTTTGATTTGAATAACATTTCTGAGAAATTTAAATCAAAACGTGCTTTTAAACCATTTGCGTTTGCATTTAATAATATAGACAGCAGTAATAAAGATGAAAAACATTTTTTGCCCATGTTTATGATTGAAAATTTATCGGATGTTTATTATTCTAAATCAATAGGACAAAAGCAAGAAATTGTAAAGGCAAGCAAAATTACAGGTCTTGAAGATCAAAACATTACACAAGTAATGGGAGATGTATATCAAAATATTGATTTGTACGAAAACGACATTTTACTTTACAATAAAAATTTTAAATCTCCGCTTTGTGATAATGCGTTATGGCATTATCGTTTTTATTTGGAAGACAGCTTGTTTATACAAAACCACTGGTGTTACCATATTCGATTTAAAGGCCGGCGCTCTGGCGAGTTGGCATTTTTGGGAAACATGTGGATAGCAGATACCAGTTTTGCCATTAAACGTATTGAATTTAAAATACATCCCGATGCCAATATTAATTATATAAAGGGAGCATATTTTGCCCAAGAGTTTAATGCAATTAAAGATCACTGGATGCTCATCAAAGATCGTATTGTAATGGATCTTAATCCGGATTTAGGGTTTCAAAATAAATCTGGATTAGGTGTTTACGGTCGAAAATCAACAACCTATAAAAAATTTATTATTAATGGAAAAATACCCGATAGCCTGTTCAGGTCGGGTTCAGATGTTATTGTAAATAATAATGCCACAAAACAGTCCGATGAATTTTGGAATATACACCGTCATGACAGCCTGAGTAGTAATGAAAAAAAAATTTATAAAATGGTAGACACCATACAAAGCTTACCGGCCTACAAAACTTGGGTTAATACCATTACTTTTTTAGGTACTGGTTATAAAGGCTATGGACCTGTTGAATTTGGGGAGTATTATAATTTATGGAGTACAAATCAGTGGGAAGGCACACGGTTTAAACTCAGTGCCCGGACTTCAATGGATTTTAGTACTTGGACCGAATACAGCGGCTACGTAGCGTATGGAATAAAAGACGAAGCATTTAAATATCAATTTGCCTATAAACAGTTTTTAAAGAAATTACCTCAACGTAGAATGCTGATGTTAAAGTATAAAAATGACATTGAAATTTTAGGTCAAAATCAAAGTGATTTTGCGCAGGACAACCTGTTAGGGTCATTTTTAAGAAACAATCCAAATATTGTTTTTACAAAAGCAATGCGTTCGGAAGTAAATTATTTTCATGAATGGCGCGCCGGTTATTCCATTACATTTAATTTTAATGACAATCATTTGTCGCAAGTTGATCCCAAATCGGCATTTCAGCAAAAGCTTTTAAATGGCACATCAACGTTACCAATTAACACGACGCTACATGCATCTGAAATCGGCTTTAGTTTAAGGCTGGCACCAGGCGAAAAAATAATTTCGGATAATTTTAATCCGGTTATATTAAATGCCCGTGGCTTAATTGTAAAAATGCAATACGCCAAATCCATAACAGGCTTTTCAGATTTAAAATACGATTATCACAAAGTAGGAATATCCATGCAAAGTATTGCGCGTATTGGGCAGTTAAGCGGTTATGGAAATGTTACACTTGCATTTGGACAAACGTTTGGCAATGTGCCGTATCCGCTTTTGGAAGTGCATCCCGGAAATCAAACTTTGATTTTTGAGGATGGATGTTATAACATGATGGGGTATAATGAATTTATTACTGACAGGTTTGCTTCCCTCTGGTGGCAGCATCATCTCGAAGGATTGATTTTAAATAAAGTACCTTTTTTAAAAAAATTAAAATGGCGTGAAACCCTAGGGTATAAATTTTTAATTGGTGATTTACAATCCACCCGCGTATTTGGAATTTTACCACCAGAAACATATACGCCATTTAACGGTATTCCATATCAAGAATTTTCTGCCGGCATTGAAAATATTTTTAAATTTTTTAAAATAGATTTTTGTTGGAGGCTGTCGCATCTTGAATCATTTAATACCAGTAGTCAAAGATGGCCTATGGGATTCCGTCTTGGATTTGACCTGGTATTTTAAAGATATAATACCACTGAAATAACCATAAATACATTCTTAAATGAATCATAGCACAGGCTATGACCTCCTAATTTATAATTTAAAACTCTTATAATCAGTTAGTTATAATTTTTTTTCGCTACCCCCCCCTTTGAGTTTGTACATTTGCGCCCCTGTAATCCCGTAAGATTATACACATGCAAAAAACACCCTTTACCAAATCAAATTAAAACTCAAACATCATGAAACTATCCATGTTTAAATTTAATCTGCCCAAAGAACTCATAGCAGAATATCCCAGTAAAAACCGTGAAGACTCAAGACTTATGGTAGTTGAACGTGCCAGCGGAAAAATACTGCACAAAAAATTTAAAGACATTATGGGATATTTTGATGATGGTGACGTAATGGTGCTTAATGACACAAAAGTTTTTCCCGCCCGTATGTATGGTAATAAAGAAAAAACAGGAGCTAAAATAGAAGTGTTTTTATTGCGTGAACTTAATGCAGAAAGCCGTTTATGGGATGTACTCGTTGATCCTGCCCGAAAAATTAGAATAGGAAATAAATTATATTTTGGAGAAGACGATAGTTTAGTTGCAGAGGTTATAGACAATACAACTTCACGTGGCCGTACCCTTCGTTTTTTATTTGATGGTCCCTATGAAGACTTTCGTAAAACGCTTTATGACTTGGGTGAAACCCCTTTACCAAAATATATTCGTCGCGCGCCCGAACCCTCAGATATTGACCGTTATCAAACAGTATTTGCAAAAAATGAAGGCGCTGTAGCGGCTCCTACTGCCGGATTACATTTTAGCAGAGAAATTTTAAAACGTCTTGAAATTAAAGGCGTGCATTTTGCCCCCCTAACGCTGCATATTGGCTTGGGTACATTCCGAACGGTAGAAGTAGAAGACTTAACCAAACATAAAACGGAAAGTGAAGAAGTATTAATACCAAAAGATACGTGCAGAATTATAAACGGCGCAAAAGAAAAACGCAAAAAAGTTTGTGCTGTTGGCACAACGGTGATGCGCGCTATTGAAACGTCGGTATCTACAGATCAAAAATTAAATCCCTATGTGGGATGGACTAATAAATTTATTTTTCCACCCTATGATTTTAGTATAGCCAATTGCATGGTTACTAATTTTCATATGCCAGAAAGCACCTTATTAATGATGGTAAGTGCGTTTGGCGGATACGATTTAATTATGAAAGCATACAAAGAAGCGATAAAAGAAAAATACCGCTTTTATTCGTACGGCGATGCCATGCTGATTTTATAATTTATGAAACGCGGTTAAAGCGCATGGCTTTAATCATCCAATCGGGCAACGATTTTTCATGGGGGCGCCGGTTTAAATTTAAGTACCATCCGATGGCTTTTAATAAGGGTACTTTTTTAGTTTCAACAAATTCTATGAGGGTTTCTTGAGGATCTTCAGCATAGGTGAAGTGTCCTGCAGCTTCGCCCATTTCAAAACCTGCGCCACCATCAACAGTAAGCGGATAGCCGTAGGCTTTAAATGCAGAGGTTAATGGGGCCATGCGACGCACATCAAAGCACAAATGGATAAAGCCTAAATCGCCCCAATAGCGATCTTGTAATACCTTACGGCCGTATCCAGCACATTGTACCAATTCTATTTCACTGGCTCCCAAAAGTTTTGAAAATGGTCCCACACGCGGTGCAGCATGCGTTAATGTTATACTGTGGGCCGGCTTTTCAAATCCCGGAAATGGATTTAAATGTTCTAAGTGTGTTGTGGCGCATACCTGCGAGTTATAACCCAATAAATCGCTGTAGTATGCCTTTGAACGTGAAATATCTGAAACGCCTATAACAACGCCTAATAAACCGCCATTAAGGGCCGGTGTTTTTGAATACACATGATGATGTTCAACCATTTGAAACCAATTGTCAAATGGATCTTGAAATACAAACATTTTTCGTCCTGCAGTATCTTTTACAATGGCCGCACTGATGTGTTTTACTTTTGATTTTAAATAATTAAATGAGGCCTCAATATGTGCGCACTTAAGCTTAGCAATTAAAATACCCTGGTCACCAAATTCAGGAATAAACGACGCGGCCTCTGGTTTACGGCTGGTATATTGCCAAATTTCAAAACCACCGCCCCCCTGTAAATTTAAAGCCAAAATGGCCCGGCGTTCATGTACAATCTGCCCGGTATATCGGGTCATAGCAGCAGCTGGTGCAGCCTCTTCAAACACTTTAATATCCATGCCTAAATGTGTTTTATACCAATTAAAGGCAGCATACACATCAGCTACGCCAATACCTATTTGTTGAATTCCAGAAATTATATATTGCATACAGTAAAGAATTGATCAATAATGTTTTAGTGATTTAAATATAGCCATTAAACAATATTAAAATTATTTTGTTTAACATATGTTTTATGATAAAATACATTTTTATTTGTTTCGTATTATTGCAGTTATCCTGTTTACAGGCTCAGAATTCGGGCTTTATACGGGGTCATGTTGCCGATCAAAACACACAGGAATCTATTGCCGGTGCTTTAGTAAGTATAGAGGGTACAACACTTGCCACCCTAACCGATGCCGACGGAAATTATAAACTGCAAACAGCTGTTGGCACCTATAACTTAAAAGCTTCGTATTTGGGTTATACACCGATTTTAAAATTTAATATTGCCTTAAGTTCTGGAAATGACCAGATAATAAATTTTGAACTGATTTCTGCAGACACGCAACTGGAAGCAGTTACCGTTAAATTTGACAAAGGAAAATCTGCAGTAGCTACAGACATGGTTACCCCCATGTCGGTTCAGCAATTAACAACCGAAGAAATACGAAGCAATCCGGGTGGAAATTTTGATGTTTCAAAAGTTGTTCAAACCCTTCCGGGCGTGGGCAGTTCAGGTGGTGGCGCACAGCGAAACGATATTATAATACGTGGTGGCGCACCAAACGAAAATGTGTATTACATGGACGGCATTGAAATTCCGGTCTTAAATCATTTTCAAACCCAGGGCAGTTCGGGAGGTGCGCAGGGAATATTAAACGTATCGTTTATTGAAGATTTAAAATTAAGCTCCTCCGCTTTTGATGCACGTTATGACAACGCATTGGCATCAACATTTGTTATAAAGCAACGTGAAGGAAATCCAGAAAAATACAGTGGTAATGCCCGTGTTAGTTTCACAGAATCTGCGTTTACCTTAGAGGGTCCGTTAAAACGAAACCGCAGCAATTTTTTAATGTCAGTTCGCAAATCGTACCTAGATTTTTTATTTACAGCCATTGACCTTCCGATTCGACCCAATTTTACAGACATGCAATATAAAGTAACTCACAAGCTCAGTGAAAAAACCACTTTAACTGCATTAGGTTTGGGAGCCATAGATGTTTTTTCATTTGCAGCCACTAAAAACGAAACTTTAGAAAATGCCTATTTCAGACGCTCTTTACCTTATATTAATCAGTGGAATTATACGGTGGGTTTTGCCGTTAAGCATTTAATAGAAAAGGGCTTTTTAAATATAACCGCAAGTCGCAACATGTTTGAAAACCGCCTTGACCGCTTTGAAGATGCAAACGATAATGATGAAAATTTTAGAAATCTTAAAATTCAATCACAGGAAATGGAAAATAAATTTAGAGTAGATATTAATCAATTTATAAATGGCTGGAAATACGCCTATGGCGCCATGGCTCAGTATGTAAAATACAATACCGATTTATTTAATAAGCTCAGCAGCCCTTATGTTGATGAAAATAACATACCTGTGCCTGCTGTAACCCTTCGGTTTAAAAGTGCTATTGAGTTTTTTAAATTTGGCGCTTTTGCACAGGCCTCCAAACATATCTGGAACAATCGCCTATTAGTATCTATGGGGTTACGTACCGATGGCAATACCTTTACTAAAAATGGTACCAACTTAGCACAAACACTTTCGCCCAGAATTTCCTTGTCATATCATTTAAATCCACGTTGGGACATTAATACATCCTTTGGTCGTTATTATAAAATACCAACATATACAGCATTGGGTTATCGAGATGAAAACGGAAATTTTATCAATTCTACATTACACTATATTGGTGCCACACATTATGTTGCAGGAGTACAATATTTACCCAATGAGGCACTGCGCTTTACGCTCGAAGGATTTTTTAAACAGTACAACCATTATCCGGTATCCATCAGTAACGGATCGTCTTTGGCAAATTTAGGCAGTGATTTTGGATCTATTGGCAGCGAAGCGCTAAGCTCAAACGGAACCGGTAATACCTACGGCTTTGAGTTTTTTGTACAGCAAAAATTAATTAAGCGCCTGTTTTATGTATTAAGTTACACGTATGTAAGAAGTTTATATAGCGGCGCTACAACAACATTAATACCATCTGCATGGGATAACCGGCATTTAATTTCGGGTACACTGGGATATAAATTTAAAAACGAGTGGTCTATAGGTGTAAAGTACCGTTTTTCGGGAGGAAATCCGTATACACCTTTTGACACCTTGGCCTCTCAACGTAATTATGCTATGCTGGGAACAGGAGTTTTGGATTTTAGCCGGCAAAACACATTGTTTTTACCTGTATTTACACAAACCGATTTACGAATTGATAAAAAATTCAATTTTAAACGTATAAGCTTGGATGCTTATATTGATGTACAAAATGTGTTGCTAAATAAACAGGTTAGCCCCGGATATTATACATTTAAACGAAATGCAGACAACAGCGGTTTTGAAACCAAAGATGGTAAAGCCCTCAAAGCAGATGGCTCAAATGCCATACCTGTTTTTTTAGAAAATGCGTCAACAAATGTAACGCCAACATTAGGGTTTATTTTAGAGTTTTAATCTAGTATTTTTTTGGTAGTAAATTAGTACTTTATATTTGCTTTTTTAAAGCAATTAAAATTATTTAGTTTTTACCATTATTGTGTAGTAGTTTTTATGGAGTTAAAACCGTTTCATACAAATCTGTTGTAGAATAAAATTCAAACTTGGTATTTGAAACCTTAATTTTTCCATCATCATCCGGCATCCAAATGGCAAAACTTATTTTGGAGGCCTTTTGTAATACGCTATCACCAGGCGATTCTGAATAACCAAATTGGTACAATTCGGCATCTTTGTACAATTGATTATGTTTTAAGTAAAACGGAATTTCTGTTATTAAAGCATTAAAAGTATTGTAATAACGAATCCATACGTGCAATTGCTTTGGTATCACATCGCACTGAGCCTTGTATGAAAAACGAATTTTTTTAAACCGTGCTTGCAAAATAAATTTTGGAATTTGCAGTTTTTGCGATTCATAAAAACCGTTTTTAGGCTTCAATTCAAAATCAATATCAGATTTTATAGCAGAGCCAAAATCTTTAAAGCTATAACACGAATAATTTTGAATGCTGTTTTTAGGAACAGAAAATACACTTGCGGGTTTTATACGAATAGCATTGCGCCAAAACACATCATAATCACAGCTAAAGGCATCTATAATACCGCTGTTTTGTTGATATTGCTTTAAGCTGTTCCAGCCGCTTAGTAAAAGTAATGTCAATGCCGCAACCACTCCAAATTTAGGTTTTAATAAAAAATATTTGTGCAGTCCGTATATTATGCCTAATACCGGTATACATGCAACATCAATAAAAACACGGCTTAAAACCGGCCAATACCACCAACACGAATATACGTATACAATAACGCCATAAAATAATGCAAAATATTTTAAGGGCTTGTGCTTTAAAAATAATAATGCGCATACTCCAAAGAGTATCCAGGGCCTATTCCAAACCAAGCCCGTACTGTAATTTAATAATAAATGAAACCATTGCGGTTTTAGCCATGTAAAATACTCTTGTGTATATGTGTATTTCCAAAGGGTACCGTATTGTTTTACATTCCAAAATACAGTCCAAAACAAAATAATGCAACAACCTATCAAACTAAGTACATGCATTAGTTTTAAGCGCCATTTTATTACAGGACGCTTAACCACATAGGGTATCCAAATAATAACAGCCAGTAGAAGTAAGGGACGTATACTAATTAATAAGGCAAAAGCCACTGCCGCAAAACCTAATGCGTGTGTTTTATTTTGCCGCTGATAGGCCTCAAGGTAATATACCATAGCCGTAAATGCTGCCGCCGCATAAACATGGCTTAATGCGCTGTACCATAAGGCCTGCTGAAATAAACCGGTTCCAAAGCACATTACAAGCAGTCCTAAAATGCGAAGTGGATAATAATTTACCGACCAAAGTCTAAGTAGTTTTAAAGTATACGTTAAACATATACCCAAGGCTAAAACCGAAGCAATGCCAATTGCCATTTGATAGGGTAATGCGTAGCCGTCTGCCGGCATATTAAATACCCAAGCACAAACATGTGCCATACAAAAAAAGGGTAGCCATACTAAAGCTAAGCCGGGCGCATATTTGTTTACGGGTGTATGGTCTACGTTTACAATAAAATGTTGTAAGGGATCGGCAACTATTTGGTCCTTGTAATACTGCGCGTATACACTTTTAAACCATGTATAATCATTATAATTATCGTAAATAAACAGTTGTGGTAAATAGTTGTAGTATCCAAAACCATCACCTGCAATGCCGGCATTCCAAGATTTAAAAATAATTACGGCCAGCAAGCATAAACCTATGCAAAACCATGCTGTGCCTGTTTTATAAAATGTAATTCGAATATTACGCGTATTCATGAAAGCATATTTAAAGCAGTTTCATACTCAGCCGCTGCTTTATGATGCCCTAATTTTTTTGCAACTGCTATGCCGCTGCGATAATGCCATTCAGCCTTTGAAATTTGATGCGTAAGTTCATACATCTGTCCAAGCTGAAAGTGGGCGGCGTGGTATTCTGCATCGAGTAAAAGTACTTTTTGAAATTGCAATTCAGCAAATTCAGTTTGGTTTAAAACATTCCATTCAAGGCCTAAAGCATAATTTAAAAAAACATCATTTGGATTTTCAACTAATAGCAATTCAAGCTCCGACTTTCGTGTATTCATGAACGGCGAAACTGATTTAAAAAACGTAAATCATTTTCAAAAAATAAACGCAAATCTTTAATACCAAACTTTAACATGGCAAGACGCTCAATGCCCATTCCAAAGGCAAAACCACTGTATCGTTTAGCATCAATACCACAATTTTCAAAAACCTGCGGATCCACCATCCCACATCCCATAACCTCAAGCCATCCACTGTGTTTACATACATTACAGCCTTTACCAGAACATAGCGTGCAACTTACATCAACTTCTGCACTGGGCTCAGTAAATGGAAAGTAACTGGGCCGCATTCGAATTTTTGTTTGGGACCCAAAAAACTGATGTATAAAATGTGAAAGGGTTTGTTTTAAATCTGCAAACGAAACTTTGTCGTCAACATAAAGGCCTTCAATTTGATGAAACTGACAATGCGCACGGGCACTAATAGCTTCATTGCGGTAAACTCTTCCGGGCGACAGGGTTCTTATGGGAGGCTGTTGTTGTTCCATTAAACGAACCTGTACGCTAGAGGTTTGCGTACGTAAAACATACTCCTGAGGATGATCTATATAAAACGTATCCTGCATATCCCGTGCCGGATGATCAATAGGTGTATTTAGAGCCGTAAAATTATGCCAGTCGTCTTCAATTTCGGGTCCTTCAGAAACGGTAAAACCCAATTGTGAAAAAATACCAATAATATCGTGTTTAACTAAACTTAGCGGATGCCTGCTCCCAGATTTTATAAAAGGCACTGCAGGCATACTAAAATCCTCAAGGGCTGTATTTTTAGAAACGGGTTTTACACTTAGTTTAAGCTGTTCAATTTTATTTTGAGCATTATTTTTTAAACTATTTAGTGCGGCACCTAATTGTTTTTTTTCATTAGGGCCTAAAGTTTTAAATGTGTCAAAGAGTTCAGTAATAACACCTTTGCGCCCAAGCCATTCTATACGGGCGGCCTCAACAGACGCAAAATCGTCAGCTTTAAAAGCTTCTACTTCTTGTAATAATGCATTAATGCGATCAATCACAGTACGAATGTAAGCAATTTGGCAATGTCTTAAAATGAACTTTTTATTTTAGTAAAACCTTATAATAGTTGTTTTTTGATTATTTGGCGATGCCTTAGGGTTGGGTTTAATATTTAAATATTTTTTGGGCGATGCCTTTTGTTAGGGTTTATGTGTTTGAATTATTTTTAGGGCGATGCCTTTCAGGCTCGGGCTACTCCGGGCTCGCTTTGCTCGGTTATTGCTGCGCAATGAACCAAGCCCTTCGTATCCCTATCG
>RFNG01000164.1 GCA_009927275.1 Sphingobacteriia bacterium
ATGTTAAAGATTTTCGAGATCGTTATGAAAGCATAATCATATTATATACGTATGGACCTTCTTCATTCAAATTAGGCGAAACGCATGGTTCATCATTCATTTTATATAATAATTCTATTGTTACAAAAGAAAATTTAAAATCTAATTTTATTTTTGGTACAGGAATAGGATCACATCCTATTGCATTTGAAAAGTATAATATTTCTAATTCAATAAAAACAGCGGGTTTCGACAATAATTCCTCTGATGCAAGTTCTATGTTGTTAAGACTTTTGTCTGAAACAGGTCTATTCGGAACAATATTGTTTTTATATATTGTTATCAGGTTTTATATTAAACGCGATCCCGAAGTAAATACTACACATTGGCTTATTTCAAATGCAATATTGATTATGATATTATTAAATTTATTCAGGCAGGGGCATTATTTTTTAAATGGCTTCCCCTTTTTTGTATTACTTTATTACTACAACTACATTGATTTTAAAAATCAGAATACCCTACAGGCATCTGAATAAATTAGCGTAGTCACCTTCTATTTTTAGAGTCGGTTTTAAGTTTTTTCTTTTTTATCCGATTCAGGTTTCTGTATTTTTTCTTCAGAAATATTTAAATCCAAACGTGTTCTAATTTTACGTTCTTTAATATTAAAATACTCTACAAATAACGCAAAAGCAAGTCCGGCATACGCATAATTTTTATTAAGTTCTAAATGTGCTTGATGCGGTACTGTGAAATTGAAAGCATCTATTATGCCTTCAATGGTTAATATGCCTCCAATAATAATTAAAAAGGCCAAGGCAATAACTTTCATGCCTTCATGTTTGTTTATAAAATCAGAAATATGACCGCTAAAAAACATCATTAATATCATACTAATAATTACCGCAATAACCATAATTATTACCTCTCCGCTTACACCTACAGCAGCTAATATGCTATCGAAGCTAAATAAAAAATCAATTACAATAATTTGTAACAAAATAGTTTTAACATTTGATTTTTTTTCAGATTTGTAATATTCTTCATCAGTTCTTTTATAAATTTTTGTTTTTAATTCTTGCCAGGTTTTAAAAATTAAAAAAACACCACCCGAAATTAAAATTAATCCTTTACCGCTTATTCCGTAAGCGCCAATGTAAAACAATGCCTCTTTTAAACTGATAATCCACCCAATACAAAAAAGCATGATGGTACGTACAATAAGAGCCAGTGTTAGCCCAAAAACGCGGGTGCGATGCTGAAGCGATTTAGGTAATTTTTCAACTGCAATAGAAATAAAAATAATATTATCTATTCCAAGTATTAATTCTAAAAAACTTAATGTTATAATATCAAATAATCCCTTTACGGATAATACATGCTCCCATTGGGAGGCTAAATTTTGCATAATCAAAGGTACTAAATCGGTATTTATGCGGAGCTAATGAATTTTAAGTTTTTAATAATTCCGGAATATTTCGCCCGTTTGAGGGCTGATTTTTTAAAAATTACTTTAAATGTAGATTCTGTTAATGCCATCCAATCTTCAATTTTCATATTTAATAGGGGTTCTGACATCTGAAATGCAGATATTGGAGTGGTTTTACTAAAACGGTTCCACGGGCAAACCTCCTGGCATATATCACATCCAAACATCCATCCTTCCATTTTAGATTGAAATTCTTTAGGAATACTATCTCGCAGTTCTATGGTTAAATAACTAATACATTTATGGGCGTCCAGCGTATATGCTTCATCAAGCGCTCCTGTTGGACACGCATCAATACAGGCTGTACAACTTCCACAAAAATCAGGACCAGCGGCATCTGGTGCGGCAAGTAAATCCGTAACAATTTCAGTTAAAAAGAAGTAAGATCCATAGCCTTTTCGAATGATATTGGTATTTTTTCCCATCCAGCCTAATCCACTGCGTTGCGCCCATGCTTTTTCCATTATGGGGGCACTATCCACGCAAATACGTCCTTGAAAATTTCCAATTTCCAATTTCCATAGTTCTACTATTTTAGATAGTGTTTGTCGTAAATATTCATGATAATCGTCACCACGGGCATAACGACTAATTTTTGGATAGGCGTAAGGCTCTGGTGTATAATAGTTAAATAACATACTAATGACCGTTTTTGCACCATCCATTAATTTTCGTGGATCAATACGCACATCAAAATTTCGTTCCATGTAGTGCATCGAGCCCTGATGTCCTTTTTTTAACCATTGCTCAAGCCGTAAAGCTTCTGCAGATAATTGTTCTGCGTTTGAAATACCACAGTGGCTTGCACCCATACGATATGCAATTGATTTTAGTTTTGTGCTTAAAGTACGGGCATCCATTTGGTAAAAATACAAATTGATGGCTTTAAAGACTCTGGTATACGTTAAACAATTTTAAAGCAATTGCATACCTTTACGGCTGTTTATATTTGTAATAAATTTTATACGGTTACGTTTTTATGGCATTATGATTTCCGATAAAACACCTGTTTATAAAAACTGGAGTATGATCTTATTATCGGTACTCGCCATAGGTATGCCTTTAGTGTTTTTACCATTTGTTGATGGTATAGATATTTTTGATACAGCTAAAGGAACCTTATTATTTAGTATTGGATTTGCATTAGCATTATGGACAATACGAACCCTTAAACACTATACTTGGGATTTAACCGATGGTTTACTAATAGCTTGGTTAATGGTCCTATTATGTTCGGTATTCAGTTCTAATAATTGGTATTTGGGGTTTTTAGGACACTATAAGCATCAAGGACGATCAGAGGGTTTAATTACATTTTTAATTTATTTTATTTGTTTTAGAACTGCACGATTAGCCTTTAACGTAACCACGCGTCATTTAAATCTGTACTTATGGATTTTAACCAGTATAGTAGTATATGCCCTTATACAATACTTATATCTTGATCCATTGGTGTATTTTAAGAATTTTAGACCAACGGTATTTTCAACGGTGGGTAATCAAAACTTTTTAGCTACACTTTTACAATTACTTATGTTTTTGGCATTAGCACTTTTTTTAAAATATCTTAAAACACAGCATTTAATTTTAGCATTTATTTATGCCATAGGAATTTTAATAACTCAAACGCGCAGTGTATGGTTTTCTTCAATCTTGGGCTGTATACTTTTCTTAGTTTTATTATTTTATTACTATAAAACCATTCATGCTTCGTATGTGGTTTTTTTAATCGCATTAGCTGGTATGGCATTACTTTTAAACCAAAGACCAAACTGGTTTAACGCAAAACATTGGAATGCAGATAGTATATCATCCCGTGGTTTAAAAGGCATGAATGATTTTATAAACCCTACTTTAGAGAGCGGTTCAGGACGTTTATACATTTGGAAGTTAAGTTTATCTGCTGTAAAAGCACATCCGTTTTTGGGCACTGGCCCCGAACAATTAAAAGCTTTTTTACAAAAATCCAATTCATCATTATATAAAACCTATAAATATAACCGGGGTAAAACCATAGATAAAGCCCATAATGAATTTTTACATATAGCAGCAACCCAGGGATTAATAGCATTAATGGTATATCTATTTTTTTTAATTTATATTGCATTTAAAGCCTATAAAAAACGTCAACATCCATGGGTTGCCGGATTAGTACTTATAGTTTTTGTGCACTTACTGCAGGCTTGCTTTAACATTAGTGTAATTGCTGTAGCGCCTGTATACTGGATTTTATTGGGTGTTTTATATGCACAGGTTCAAGATACAAATGCTTCTAAATTAAATTCACTTAATAATTTGTAACGTGTTACGGTATGGCTTGATTGTTTTATGCATGTGCTTTAGTTTGTTATATGCACAACCCGAACCTGCAACGGCCCACTGGGAAATTGTACCGCTTCACGTTGCAAGTAACTTTGCAACTTACAGAGGTCGAAATGTAAATAACCGCCAACTGGGTGAAGGCCGATGCGCGGGCATTACATTATTTATGCCATTTCAATGGCAAATACACAAGCAGTTTAAAGCAACTGATACTGTTCAGCAGTCTGGATATTTTTACAATCGCCAATTTTGGTTTAGACCACTAATTGGATTACATGTCACAGATGATTTCAGCACGGTTTCACATGCATCTGTTGGTTTTAATTTTAAATTACACCTTCGTATGTATTTAGCATTTCAAACCGGTTTAGCGTGGGTAGAGGCTAAATCCAATTCTCGAGATGGATTGGAGAGCGGGTTTAATTTAATACAACAGTTTCATGTAATATACGCACTTACTTCACATTGGGCTTTTGGTATGGGTGTGCAGCATATTTCACCAGCACATATTTTTAAAGGTGAATCCAATCAGGACGCATTGAGTGTATGGATACTACATCAATTTTAAAAAAACCTAAATGGCAATGCGTTTAATTAATGTTTATTAAAACCTTAAAAATCAAAGGTAATACCCTGAGCTAATGGCAAGGTAGTTCCCCAATTAATAGTATTGGTTTGACGTCGCATATAATTTTTCCAGGCATCAGAACCGCTTTCTCTGCCACCCCCGGTTTCTTTTTCTCCGCCAAACGCACCACCAATTTCCGCACCACTAGTGCCAATATTTACATTAGCGATACCGCAATCACTTCCTGAAGCACTTAAAAATAATTCGGCCTCTCGCAAATTTAAAGTCATAATGGCACTGGATAAACCTTGCGGAACACTATTTTGTATTGCAATAGCTTCTTCGAGTGAAGTATACGGTATAAGGTATAAAATAGGGGCAAAAGTTTCATGATGTACAATTGCCGCATCATGAGCACATTCGGCAATTACAGGCTTTACATAACAACCGCTTTCAAAACCCGGACCTTCCAAAACGCCACCCTCTACTACAAAGCTGCCCCCACAGGCTTTAATAGATTTTAATGCCAGCTTATATTGTTCAACAGCCTGCTGATCAATTAAAGGGCCCATATGAAAGTGCTCATCCAGGGGATTTCCTATTCGCAATTGCTGATATGCTTTTACCAATGCGTTTTTTAATTCTTGATACACCGATTGGTGTACTATAAGTCGTCGGGTGCTTGTACAGCGTTGGCCGGCAGTACCAATTGCACCAAACAGCGTTCCCATTACAGTCATTTTTAAATCGGCATGCGGACTCACAATGATTGCATTATTGCCTCCAAGTTCAAGTAAGCATTTTCCAAAGCGTTCGGCAACAGTAACTGCTACATGGCGTCCCATACGCGTTGAACCTGTTGCAGATACTAATGCAATACGTACATCTTTACTGAGCCAAATTCCGGCTTCCGCAGTTCCACTTAACACACAGGATATACCTTCAGGGAGGTTATGTATTTGAGCAACTTCATTCCAAATATTTTGGCAAGCAATTGCACACAGAGGAGTTTTTTCAGATGGTTTCCAAATACAAACATTTCCACAAATCCATGCCAATGCCGCATTCCAGCTCCATACGGCTACAGGGAAGTTAAAAGCAGATACAATGCCCACAATACCTAAGGGATGCCATTGCTCTAACATACGATGCTGCGGACGCTCGCTGTGCATTTGTAATCCATACAACTGGCGTGAGAGCCCTACAGCAAAATCACATATATCAATCATTTCTTGCACTTCACCCAAGCCTTCCTGCAAGGATTTTCCCATTTCGTATGACACTAAATGTCCTAAATCTTGTTTGTAATGCCTTAATCGCTCTCCAAATTGTCTAACAATTTCACCCCGTTTTGGGGCTGGAACGGTTTTCCAAAATAATGCGGCTGATTGGGCTTTTGAAACAAGTAATTCGTAATCGGCAGGAAGCGCTGCTTCAACATGTGCAATAGCTTTTCCATCAACCGGTGAAAAGGAGCACCACGTGGAACCCCCCGAAAACCAATCTTTACCGGTAGAACAACCTTTATTGTGCTGCTGTACTCCCAGATGTTGTAGTTCTTTACCTATCATTTTGAATGTGATATAATTAATGCTTTACGTAATACTATGCCATTGGTTTGGGTTACCTGAATCCAATATAATCCCTCTGGTAAGTGCAATGTACAACGCTGTTCAAAATTGCCATGGCCCCGTTCATAATATATTTTTTGGCCTGAAGCGTTAAATATATCAAGCGCTTGAATAGGAGCAGAAGCTTGTACATAACATTCTTCACTAGCAGGTTGGGGATAAATAGTAATTGTATTATTCAGTGCATCTTTTAGTCCACCGCATACACTTACGTTAAGTAATCGGGTAGCGTTTGCAGAGCATCCGTTGGCATCTGTATACGAATATGATATACTGTGAGTACCGGCTCCGGCATTACTCGGATTAAATGCATTACCGCTAACACCGTTACCTGTATACGTGCCACCCGCAGGTAATCCATTTAATGTAAAACTAGGCCATTGTATACAAAGCACACTCGTTGTAATTGCACTACTTCCGTTTAAAATGGCTAAGCTAACCTGAGGAATTGCAAAAACAGTTAAAGTGATACTGGCTTTGTTTTTACATCCATTGGTACCGGTAATTTGATAGGATACGGAATGTGTTCCGGCACCCGCAGTATTTGGATTGAAGGTGGCTCCGCTTACTCCAGTTCCGGTGTAGGTGCCGCCCGATGGACTACCGTTAAGGCTAACGGTGCCGCCGTTTTGACAAATGGTGGATGTAGCACTACTTAAATTTACAGTTGGCAAACTGTTTACAAATACTGAAGCATTTGCTGTAAATGTACCGTTACATCCAGAAGCCGTTGCAATGACAGTATATTGCGTAGAAACACTCGGACTAACAATAATGGCATTGGTATTAGCGCCCGTATTCCACGTATAACTGGATGCTCCGGAAGCATTGAGCGTAGCTGATGATCCAGCGCATACAGTTGCTGAATTAACAGTTAAATTAATGGATCCCGAAATTATAATGGAGGCATTAATAGGCACTCCAATACAACCGTTGGCAGAACCACTAATAGTATAATTAGTGTTTACTGTTGGACTCACCACAATACTGCTGGTATTAGCACCATTACTCCAAGTATAACTGGTGGCTCCAGAAGCAGATAATGTGGCCGTACCTCCTGTACAAATGGTAGCTGAGTTCACCTGAAGGGTGGGCGCAGCATTAACGCTTACATTAACAGCAGCAGTGGCGGTACCACAGCCATTTGAAACTGTAACCGAATATGCACCACTAGTGGCATTCAAAACCGTTGGATTAGCAATGGACACAGAATTTATTTGTCCGGCACCAGTCCATGTATAGGTAAACGGCGCTGTACCGCCAACAGTTACGCTAAGTTGTAATGCAGCATTGGAACATACCGGTCCGTTTTGGGCTATGGTATTTATTGCGGGCGGTAAACAGGTTGAGGTATTGGGCGCAAAGGCCAGTCCTCTAAAAATGGTATTACTGGCACTAGCTGTTGCAAGGGTTGTAAACGAAGCGTTTGCACCTATATCAGATATTGCAATTAAGCGGTTCGCTGAACTTTCAGTGGTGGTTGCATATACAAGAGGGGTGTTGCCATTAAAATCGGCAATTACACCAAAGGCACCCGCACTTGTGGTACCGGTAGGTAAGGTATATGCCAGCGACCAGGTATTGGCTGTATAAATCCATTTTTGAATTCCCCCGCCATTTGCTACACTACGGGCATCTGCAACATAGCAAATGGTATTTCCGGCATTAAAATAAAACTGACCCGGTTGTGAGCCGACTCCAGTATTTATAATAGTTGTCATGGTTTGGCCGGAAGCACTCGGGGTGCCATTTCCTACAGCATATACACCAATATCGGCGGGTAATCCGGTGGTAACCTGTGATGATGCGTAGAGCTGACCGTTAAAAATGGCCAGGGCACGCATGTTAAGTTTACCGGATTGTATATTTGTAGGCGAACCACTGCCAAAATAGGCCGAACCCTGACTCGCCGTGTTAGCCCAAAAATGCGCATTGTTGCTAGCTGCGGCTGCACGCATATCACTTCCGGCAAACGTTGCATTGCTTGCCGCACCAATAATTAAGGTGCCGGCATTATTAACAAGACCAATAGCCCTTTGAATTTGAGTTGCAGCAGAGGTATTTAAAACCGTTGCATTTGGAAGCGCAGCCATATAAGCTCCAAATACTATAAAGTTGTTATCTGCCGAACGCGAAAGGTAACCTTCCGAGGTTGCATTTCCTCTAATAACCAATGCTGCAGTGCCAGTGGCCGGTACCGCTAAACTAAATCCAGGTACACCGGCAGGACTAAATTCTTTTAAGATAATAGGATTACCTGTATTGGTAAGTGTTGTAACGCCGTCTCCGACTTGTAAAACAACTATATGGCCATTTGTAAATTGCGCATGCAATGCAGATGCAAACAAGGCACTGTAGCATAATACGTGTAAAAATTTAAGCATGATTTTTGTTTTAAAATTACGTGTAAATTGTTAAAGATGTAACTATTTCTTTGTAATTAAATAATTTTACAATTCACATTTCACATCACAATTTCTTAACGCAATAAAAATATTATTATCACAATTACTCTTGTTCTATTTTTTTTATTTGTGAAAAAAATAAACATGAAATCAAGCTTACAATACACATTAATTGCGTTTTGTTTTTTTTATTTTACTAGCGCTCAAAACCCAGGATTAATAATTAGCGAAGTGCTTGCAAATCCTAATGGCACTGATAGTTGCAAAGAGTATGTTGAACTTAGAGCTTCACAAGCAATTAATTTTTCTTTAACACCATATTCTATAATAGTAAATAATAACGGAGCTGCTACCAATCTGGGATGGAAAGCGAGTGGGGCATTAACCTATGCATTTGAAATCAATACTGGTTCAGTAGCTGTTGGCGACGTAGTATATGTTGGCGGCTCATGCATGACACCCAGCACGAATATTCTTCGTGCAATAAACGTTAAGTATGTTAACGGCGATGCCAATTTGGGTTTAGCCAATGCTTCGGGTGTTTTTGGAAATGGCGGATCAAATGCCGATGGCGTGGCAGTATTCAATTTGCCGGTAACTGCGATTCAGCCCTCAACACCACCAGTTGATGCTGTATTTTTTGGTACAGGTGTGGGTACTGCCAGTGTAAATTTGGGTATTGATGGGTATCAATTACCAGTAAACGATTTATATAATGGTGGTAAATTTACTACAGGTTCATTTTTTGGTCCAGATCCGGGTTCAGACATCATACTTACTTTAAACGGAACATTTCAACTGTCAAATGCATCATGGTTAGTAAATCGAACCATAAGTACAGGTACAGTACATACATTGGGGAGTTCCGGAATACAGTTGGTAACCACAGGTACGGTTAGTCCTGGAACAGTAGCATTTGTAAGTAATGACACTACTGTTGCTGAAAGTCAGAGCATTGCTAATATTTACGTAAAGTTGACGGCAACCAGTTCATTTTCTTCATCAATAAATGTATATGCCACGGCGTTTTCAAATGCTACAGCAACAGATTATACGCTTGCAGCCACTACGGTTACCTTTGCAGCTAATGCACCGATAAATACATCATTTCCAATTACTTTTTCATTAAATAATGATAATACAATTGAAAGTGCAGAGTATATCATTTTACGTTTTTACAATCCTCAAAATATAAATATAGGTACTATTCGACAACATGCTTTTTATATAAAAGATGACGATAAACCCATTCCTCAAGCTTCAAATAGCCTGTCTTTAAACTTACTTTCAAGCTTTAGTAATAGTGTAAGCGGAAGTAATTCTGCCGAAATTGTAGCTCATGATCCCAGTACACAGCGATTATATATTGCCAATAGTATTGGTGGTAAAATAGATATTGTTAATTTTATCAATCCTTCAAATCCTATTTTATTAAATTCAGTACCAATAACCACTTACGGTAATATTAATTCCATTGCTGTTAAAAATGGCACGGTAGCAGCAGCTATTGAAGGTACAAATCCTCAAGATTCGGGTAGTGTTGTATTTTTTAATGCATCCGGTAATTTTTTAAAACAGGTAAAGGTTGGTATGATGCCCGATATGATTACATTTAATCAGGCGGGTAATAAAGTTTTAACGGCTAATGAAGGTGAGCCCAATACGGCTTATACAGTTGATCCTGATGGCTCTATTAGTATAATTGATCTTAGTCCAGGAGTTTCTAATATTACCCAATCCAATGTTAGTCATATTACATTTACGGCTTATAACGGACAAGAACCAGCATTGCGTGCACAAGGCATACGCATTTTTGGATTAAATGCCACAACTTCCAAAGATTTTGAACCCGAATATATAGCTGTTTCAAAAGACGATACCAAAGCCTGGGTTACCCTTCAAGAAAACAATGCAGTGGTAGAAATAAATTTAGCCTCCAATAACTTTAGTATAAATGCCATTCGGGCATTAGGTTCAAAAAACCATATGAGTTTAGACTTAGGAATGGATATTTCAAATACAACTCAAGGAATAAACATTTCAAATTTTCCGGTAAAAGGTTTATTTATGCCCGATGCCATTGCAACGTATACGGTAGGGGGTATTAATTACATTATTACAGCCAATGAAGGGGACAGCAGAGCATATGCAGGTTTTAGTGAAGAGGTGCGCATTGCATCAGCAAATTTAGATCCGGTACGTTTTCCTTTTAAAGATCAAATGCAAAATAATTCGGTAATGGGCAGGTTATACATTACTAATAAGTTGGGTGATTCTGATAATGATGGAGATTTAGATACCTTATATTCTTGGGGCGGCCGTTCATTTTCAATTTGGAATGCCCAAACCGGCCAATTGGTTTACGATAGCAAAGACGATATGGAGCAAATAACGGCAAGCAATTCGTATTCTACTATGTTTAATGCAAGTAACACAACCCTTGTAAAAAAAGACCGATCGGATGATAAAGGACCAGAGCCAGAAGGGGTTACTATAGGCCGTATTGGAAACAACGACTACGCATTTATAGCTGTTGAACGTATTGGTGGTGTAATGGTTTATGATGTAACAAATCCTCAGACTCCTGTTTTTGTTTGTTATGTAAATAACCGTTCATTACAATCCAATGGTCCAGATCGTGGTGCTGAGGGTATTATATTTATTCCGCAACAACAAAGTCCAAACGGACAGCATTTGGTAATTGCTGCCAATGAAGTAAGCAGTACATTAAGCATTTGGGGTATTCCGGGTTGTTCAAATCCATTAAACAGTGCTGTTTCTGTAAGTGGAAATACCACACAGCCATGCCAATCCAATCCGCCGGTATTTAGTGTAGCAAACACCAATAGTGTTACATACCAATGGTATTTAAATGGAAATGCAGTTTTGGGAGCAACAGCTTCAACTTTTGCGCCGGTAAATTCAGGAGCATTATATGTTCAAATAAACGCCGGATTAAATTGTAGCGTGCAGTCGCTTCCTAATACGTTAACCTTAATTCCTTCGCCTACAATTGCAATTAATGGTCCCACATTAAACTGTATTGGTGGCGTGATTAGCTTAACGGCAAGCGGCGCATCAACCTATACATGGACAGGGATGGGAACATCATCAAGTCAAACTGTATCTCCAGCCATTACTACAATATATACAGTTAACGGAACAACTAATGGATGTACCGGTACGGCATCTACAGTTATTCAGGCTGTATTACCTCCGTTAATAAGTGTGGTGGGATCGGCTTCGGCATGTAGTGGGCAAGCAATGGTATTAAATGCTCAAGGGGCTCAATCATATACCTGGAATGGCACGCAGCCAGGCACTCAATTTACAATAACGCCAATAGCACCCGTTCAATTAACTTTATCAGGCACAAGTGTATGGGGCTGTAATGCTTCTATTACGCACTACATAGGTATTGCTCCACAACCAACTATAGTTATAAGTCCATTATCTGCAACGGTTTGTTCGGGCCAATTACTTGTATTAAATGCATCCGGGGCACAAACCTATACATGGAATTCAGGATTACAAAATGCGCCCTTAAACTGGATTGCAACAGGTACATCAACGGTAATACAAGTTAATGGTAAAAACGAATGGGGTTGTCAATCAGCAGCAAATGCAAGTATCTCTGTTGAACCATGTACATTAATTAAAACCCTGGTAACGGATAGCTGGAATGTATTTCCCAATCCAACCCAAAATACTATTCAAATTGACGGAATTACAAATCAGGCCAACATTAAAATTTATTCAATGAGTGGAAAACTGCAAATGCATTTTATTGCTGTGCCCCAATCGGTACACTCCATAGAGGCTTTAGATGCAGGCGTGTATACGCTTATTATAGAATCTGAAGAGCTGCAAAAAAGTACTAAACTAATTAAATTATAGTATTACATTATTTAACCCCATTTCTAATGAAACGGGTTTTTTTCTTAGCAATTAATTTACGTGGCTTTAACAGTAATAACCATTAAAGAACACAATTTTACAGGGTATGCATTATAAAACCATTGTACTGTCTGATATTCATTTAGGATCTAATGCCTCTAAGGCTAAAGAAGCCTTAACGTTTTTAAAACATCATACCTGCGATACCTTAATTTTAAATGGAGATATCATTGATGGCTGGCAGTTAAAACGTGGCGCAGAGTGGAAAAAAGCACATAGTAATTTTTTTAAAAAAGTACTTCAGATGTCGGTTAAAGACAAAACCGATATTATTTACATTCGAGGAAATCACGATGATTTTTTAGATGCGGTGTTGCCTTTTAAATTGGGGCGTTTTAGTATTCGAAAATTATATATTCATAAAGGCGTACAACGAAACTATTTAGTAACCCATGGCGATATGTTCGATTCCATTACTACTAAAATGCGTTGGCTCTCTAAGTTAGGTGATGTTGGATACACTCTGTTATTATGGATAAATCATCAGTATAATAAAAAACGTATTTCTAAGGGGCTACCTTATGATTCTATTTCACAACGCATAAAAGCGCGTGTTAAATCGGTTGTTTCTTATATTTCTGATTTTGAAATAGAACTTTCAAAATTTGCTCGTATTAAGGGCTGTACCGGTGTTATTTGCGGACATATTCATCAGCCTGCTCAAAAAATTATTAATGGGGTGTTGTATTTAAATTCAGGAGACTGGGTTGAATCGCTTACGGCTTTGGTTGAACATGCAGATGGTAATTGGGAAATTTGTTATTACCATGATTGGATTTTACAGTTTGAAACAGCACAAAATCAATTCGTGTCTGCATCAGATCTTGTATTATCATGACATTAAACTATAAAAAAAAATATATATTTTGTGTGCAGGGTGAAGGTCGTGGTCACATGACGCAAGCCATGGTGGTATATGAATTATTATGTTCACAACAGCATAATATTAAGGCGGTTATAGTTTCAACGTCTGAAAACCGTACCATTCCTGATTTTTTTTTAAATTATATTAAAGCACCTGTATACAGGGTTAAAAGTCCAAATTTTAAAACCGATTTAAATTCAAAAAAAATAAATTGGTTTAAAACTGTTGCTTATAATATAGTAGCAATACCCGATTATTTTAAAAACTATTATAAGCTAAAGTCTATTATCAATCAATATAAACCAGATGTTATAATTAATTTTTACGATGTTTTAACTGGTATGTTTTTACGATTTAACCGTAAACAATCCGCTGTTGCTGTGGCACATCAATATATTTATCTTCATCCCGATTTTAAATTTCCTAAAGGATTTTTATTTGATCGATTAATGATTAGGGTATATACAGCATTAACTACACCATCACATATAAAAAAACTAGCTTTATCTTTTTATACCTTAAATCGAAATTATAAAAATATTATAATAGCTCCGCCCTTATTACGTAATGAGCTTTTTAAATTGCATGTTCAAAATGATAATTTTATTTTAGTATATCTGGTCAATGCGGGTTATTTTGAAGATATTATAGCATGGCATGCTTCAAATTCAGATGTTGTATTGCATTGTTTTACAGATGCTCCGGAGGCATTAAAAACGAAATATGTGTATAACACCAATCGTATACACCTACATGGCTTATGCGATAAAACGTTTTTAAATTTGATGTCTAAAGCCACAGGCATTGCAAGTACGGCAGGTTTTGAAAGTATATGCGAAGCTATGTATTTAGGTAAGCCTGCACTAATGGTACCGGTTGATGGACATTTTGAACAATACTGCAATTCGCGTGATGCGCATTATGCAGGTGCAGGCGTATTTTCTGACAGGTTTAATATTTCGCTACTTCAACAAATTTCAAATACCTTTAACACATCGAATGACGAATACCGAAAATGGGTTAATTCCGCCAAAAGAGTTGTATACAACGAATTACGATAATGTACCAGCATTTCAAAACTGGCTTTGTATTGTAAATCCAAATGCAGGGGCTTCTTCAAAGCGTAAACTACAAAAACAATTTATAACGTATTTAAAAATTCAGCCGCATCTTACGGTAATAGAATGGGAGGATAAAAACAATTTTAAACCTGTTGAAGATTCTATAAACACCTATGATTACATCATTGCAATTGGCGGCGACGGTACTGTTAATCGAATAGCACAGGCTATTTCAGGTACTTCAAAAAAATTAGGTATTGTACCATTAGGTTCTGGAAATGGCCTGGCCCGTACACTGGGAATATCCACAAATCCCTTTAAAGCATGGAAACAATTAAAAAATGCAAAACCTTTTTTAATTGATGTTGGTATGTGTAATAATAATTTGTTTTTATGCACATCAGGTATTGGATTTGATGCTGAGGTGGCACGCCTGTTTTCAACATCAAATCAACGTGGATTGTTTACGTATATTAAATTGATATTAACCCTAGCGCTAAAGTATAAATCAAAAAATTTAAAAATTGAAATAAATGGTACAACTTTTAATTCAAAAGTATTTATGGTAACGTGTTGCAATGCTGGACAATTTGGAAATAACTTTTATATAGCACCCGATGCCAAGTTAAATGATGGAGCATTTAATCTTGTTATTATACCAAAATTTAGTATTATAACATTAATAAAAATTATATTCTCTTTAAGCATTAAATCGGTAAAATCTTCATCTTATATTATACGTAAAACCATTAACACTTTCAATGTATATGCGGAGTCACCCATTTTAATTCACTTTGATGGTGAAGCAAAACAAGAGGAAATATCCGTAGAATTTAAAATTTTACCTAAACATTTGTATGTACTAAAATAAAAAAGCCCCATACGGGGCTTTTTTCATGAAACAACAGGATTTATTTTGAGATGATCAGATTTTGCATTGTGTATCCTGAATCCTGTTTTAATTTAACAAGATACAAACCTGAAACCATGGAATGTGTTTGTATTTTCAACTCCGTTTGTCCCGACTCTAGCTGAGTATTAAATAGCACTTCGCCCAAAAGGTTCATAATACTTACCTGAATAGTTTCCTTGTGGTCTTGTACTTTAAGAGTAACAGCATCCTGTGCCGGATTTGGATACAACCATACGTTTTCGTTGCTCGTAATAGTGTTTATTCCTACATCTATAGTTCCTGAAGCTTGTAGCGCAAACACATATGGATTTTCATCGGCATCGTCACTTGAAATAATCAGGTTTGCATTTCTTATACCTGTAGTTAAAGGCGTAACTGCAAGTTGTAGGCTATAATTTGTACTTGGTGCTAATGTTATTGGAAAAGAAGGTGTTCCTATAATACTAAATTCACCAGATTGCGGACCAGATAAAACAGCAGAATTAATTGTTAATGTTCCGGTTCCTGTATTTTGGAGTTCAAAAACAGATACTTTGCTTTGATTAACATATACCATTCCAAAATTTGTACCGTTATTGCTGTTAGTTGTTACAGCACCTGTAGGTATTAATATGGCATTGCCTTTAACATCCAACTCAGGAGTAACGCCTATGCCTTTTATATTAAAATCGTAATCGCCTTCATCAAAATCACTGCTAAGGACGTGCATTACAGCATTACGAGTGCCATTTACCGCTGCATTAAAAGTTAGTGTTAAAGAGGCGCTACCGTTTGGAGCAATATTAAATGGTGTGGATGGACCAGTGATAACAAAGTCGCCCGCATTAATACCGTTTACATAATAACTGGAAACAATTAATGTACCCGTGCTGGTATTTTGAATGGTAAATACGCTGTTTTTTGGTTTTCCAACATTTGATTTTCCAAAATCAGATCCGTTTGCAGTAAGCGGACTCGCTGTTCCAGCGGCTATATTTTGTCCATTTCCCGTAATATTAATTTCAGCATTTGCAGCAGCTGTAAACGGATTATATAATGCCATGAGTTGCCCCCCTTCGGTCATTGGATTAGGTAAAGCATAATGCGCCTGCATAAAACTTAAAAACCAACCTGCCCCTTTTATACCTTGAATATCAACAGCACCTGAATTCTCTTCATCAATAGTTAAAAAATTTACACCACCAGTTTGAAAACGTGTTGAATCACAATCAAAAAGCGTTGTTTTAGTTCCCGTACTAATATTGTAATTGTATATTTTAGCACGATATATATTATTACCGGGATCTTCCTGCAACATAATATTGCCGTGATTATCTGGAGCTAAATTATCTAACATTTTTTGCCCTTCTGTTCCATTTAATACAGCTGTAATGGTACCTCCCAGCTCTGGATTTTTTATATCCGTAAAACGTAATCGGTACAATCTGCTTGGCCCCGTAATACTATTTGTTGTATTAAAATAAAATTCATTTGGGTTATTTGGATTCCAATTACCATCTTCTGGTCTTAAAAAGTTTGTAATCCCATAATCTAAACTTCTAGATTGTAAAGTGGCTCCAGGTATAGTATGTACTAAACCCATATCAACTAAACTAAACGGAGTGTTGGGCACAGGTGCATTAATTTCATTAAACATTCCCATAACAGCAATACCATAAAGTTTACCGCCTACTAAGCCGGCTTTTTCTATTGCTGTTCCGCTAAAGCTTTTATTACCTACATACACATAAACTTGTCCGGGAGATGAATCGTCTAGTTCTATAACTATCGTCTTGTCTTGTGGATAAGGGCTTGCAATAGCATTTTCATAAGATAATTTTCCAAGGTAGGGTAATTCGTACGATTTGCCATCTTCAATTCCTGTTAATCCATGGGCAAATGCACGTCCTTCAGCTCCTGATTCTTCGCCGTTCATAAAAAAACGCTCAGTTGTTCCTTTTCCTGTATTTGGATTATAAAATGCATGTAACGCAGGGAGATCACCAGCACAAAATCTTGAAAAACCTGCCAATGTACTAGTATTATTGGCATTATATGTAGTATATGTTGAGCCTGTCCATAAATTTACATTTTGAATTAAATCGCTTCCACTTATAACTTGAAGATTTGATTTTTGAATAACCCATTCTTGTATAAATGCACCGGGTTGACCATGTGCTCTTACGGATCCATTGGGATACGATATTTCTACATTATGATATACTGTAAACGTAGGAGAACCGTTATCTAAATACCCCATGCCATCACCAGGGGCACAAAGCGAATAACCATTAACCGATTCACCCGAACTTAAAATGGAAATTACACTTGCTCCATTTACCGCTGGCCACATATAGGGTGTAACACTTGTGCTTGGGCCTGTTTGTAGCACTTGGGCCTGTACACTAAATGCACCTGCCATTACTAACGTTGTAATTATTTTTTTCATAGATTTTTTTTTCAAAATTCTAAGATTATTCACTCACAAACATTATGTAAGTGTTATATAAACTTCAAATATTTTTAATTAAAACGATACCAATTACATTTAATATTAACATATGCATATATTATACTATGTATATACTTATAACACTTAATCATATATATGTCGATAATAAGTGGGATTGGATTTTTAAAAATCTAAAGAATTAAAAAATGCAATTTATTTTACTTTCATAAAGCAAATCACCTCTTTAATTTAATATAAAATTTACGTGTAATTAATTTTTAAATAAAAGATGTTTAACAAATAAATTTTACAATTGTATATGAATGCACTAATAAGTAAAACCCATTTAGCAAAAGCACTAGATTGGAATCAAAACAATATTATTTTACCCTTAATAATGTCAATATCGGGTATTAATAAAGTTAACGCATTATATCAAAAAATACAATATAGTGAAGGTATACACTGCATTGACAAAATATTTTCTGAGCTAAACATTACATGCCGTTTTAATGCTACTACATTGCATCATATTCCAAAAATAGGAGGCTGTATTTTAATTTCAAATCATCCATATGGAGGCATTGACGGTTTAGCATTAATTCATTCGCTATACAATCACCGTCCAGACATTAAAGTGATGGCCAATTATATACTTAAAGGAATAAAACCCATTTCTAATTTTTTTATACCTGTTAACCCCTTTTCATCACAAATATCTGATAAATCCAGCGTATCAGGTTTAAAATCAGCAATGGCTCATGTCAAAAATGGTGGTTGTCTTGTAATTTTTCCATCCGGTGAAGTTTCGGCTAAATACAGTTTAAACCAGCCGGTTCAAGATAAATCATGGAGTATTTCTGCAGTTAGATTTATATTAAAATGTAAAGTACCTGTAATTCCAATATTTTTTAATGGTCAAAATTCAAAACTGTTTCAAGCATTAGGTAAAATTGATCCCCGCTTAAGAACAATGCGTTTGCCTGCCGAGCTTGTAAACAAAGCCGGTAAAGTTATTTCATTTCAAATGGGAAAACCTATTTTACCACATCATTTTGAATTTCACACACCCGAAATAGCCAGTCGTTTTTTACGATCTATCGTTTATGCTTTAAATCAGAATATTGAATCAACTAAAAGTTTAAAAAATAATTTAAAAGATATATCAGGCAATAAAATTCCTGATCCAATAGATGCACAATTAATCGAAGCTGAAATCAAAACTGTACAAAACTGTAAGATATACGAAAAATCAGAATATGCAGTGTATGCAGTAAAGGCCTATCAAATACCACATATCATTTTAGAGTTGGGTAGATTACGTGAAATAACGTTTAGAGATGCAGGAGAAGGCTCTAATAGGTCTGTTGATTTAGATCACTATGACGAATATTATACCCATTTAATTTTATGGCATAATGCAAAGTGCAAAATAGCAGGTGCTTATCGTATGGCGCGTGGTTCAAAAATTATACAATTATTTGGAATTCGCGGGCTTTATACTGCATCATTATTTAAAATTAAACGGGAGTATTATTCTAAATTAAATCAATCTATGGAATTAGGCAGATCATTTATAGTGCCAGAATTTCAAAAGCAGCATTTACCATTACACATGTTATGGCAGGGAATTTTTAGGATATTACATCAATGGTCTGAAGTACGTTATATTATTGGTCCTGTATCGATGTCGCAAAACTATTCATGGCACAGTCGCGAAATTATGATGAAACATTTGCTAAAGTTTTATAGTCCTGTAGATGCCGAGAGGTATATCTTGCCACGCAATCCTATAAAATTTAAAAAATCCTCCGTTGATTTAGAGAGTATTTTATCTATAACAGGATCATCCATTCAAAAATTAAATCGTATTATCTCAATAATAGATCCTTTGGGATTGTCATTGCCCGTTTTGTACAAAAAATATTTAGCCCAACATGCTAAAATTTATGCATTCAATTTAGATTATGCTTTCAATAATTGCATTGATGCATTCATGGAATTAGACATTAGCACTATGCATGAAAATGAAAGAGCTTTAAAAGACTAATATTATTTATTTAGTATTCTCGAATTAATGCTTGGTTATAAATAATTTTAAAATTTTCATCTAAAACGCGCACCGTATATATTCCGTTGGCAAGGTGAGGTAATTTTATTTGATTGGAATTTATTATAAGCGCATTAAAAACCTCTGCGCCTTTTGAATCAAAGAGCACAATTGTACAATGGCTTTCATTTAAATTTAAAAACTGAATATAATGTTGTGCAGGGTTTGGTCCAAGAGTTATTTTTAATGTATTTTCATTTAATGTGGTGATATCTGTAGCGCCTAAACTTATATCGCGAACCGAAGGGGTAGCTTTATTAATAATCCAATTATTGGGATCAACTGTAACAGCAGTTATGGATCCGCTTAAAGCAAGCGTATAGTTTTGAATGGCAGTAGAAATGGAGAAACGAATAATCGTATCGGCCTTTCCGCTGCGGCTTATTTTTAATTCCACCGGATTAGTAAACAAGGGTGTAACATTAGGCATGCTGGTACTTTGTGAAATTTGAAAAAAACTTTGAATACCATTGTAATTATACCGCACGCTGTAGGTAGGATAACCTTCACCGTAATACCATTCGTTAAAAAAGGGATTTACGTTTATACCGGTTTGTTGCTGATAAAACAATTTAAAATCAGTAGCTGAAGCGGTGCTGTGTTTAAAATTATTTTGAAAATCCCTTAATGTTTTAAACCAAAGGCTATCATTTGCAGTTACAAAGCGCAGTGTGTGTATGATGGCACCCCCTTTATCGTAAGTTAATCGGGAATCAAAAATTCTTGGTGTATTCATGGTGTCGTTTCCTGTAAAAAAAATACTTCCTCCGGGCTGATTCATTACAGCATTGTGCGCACTGTTTAAATTGGCAGCATAGTTTGTTGGATCTAAATATTGTGCCACTAAATGCTCTGTATAGGATGCAAAACCTTCATTAATCCAAATGTCTTGCCAGGTTTTACAGGTTACCTGATCGCCCCACCATTGATGCCCCAGTTCGTGTGCATTAATATAATAATCAAAAAAACCCAAAGTCGTCATGGTTTGATGTTCCATACCGCCACCCAGGGGCGCCATACAATGGCCATATTTTTCTTTATAAAACGGATACATGCCATATTTTTCAGACAAAAATCGTAACACCTGGGGCATTTTATTTAATTGCACCTTTTGGTTGTTTATCCAATTGGAATTATTTATAGCACCATCATAAATATAATTTTGAATAAGAATGGAATCGTTAATTAAATATTGAGGCTTACTATATAGATTATATTCTTTGTATTTAGCAGTTGCAACTGAAATTAAATAATAGTCAATAGGATATTGCGATTTCCATTCATAACGTTTTTTTGAGCCCACCGAAACAATGTTTTTTAAAATCCCATTGGAGCCTACACGGTTTGTAGAATCGGTGGTTACAAATACCCAGCTGGAATCAATTTTATCGGTTAAATCTTGTTTGCAGGGCCACCAGTGGTAGGCCACAAAACTTTCACTGAGGCTCCAGGTAACTTGATTGCCCCAGGATGGTGATGTACCCATACTGTATCCGCTTCCAATGGCAGCGCCACCTGTGGGAGCGGTACCTTTGTAATAAATGGTAACAGTAAATTGAGTGCCGTTACTTAGCGCCTGTGGTGCGGCTATTTTAATGGCACTGTCTTGAATAACAGGAATAGTAAATTGCGTGTTAAAACGAACCGAATCAATCGTAAAATTGCTGTGTAAAAAAACCATAAACGTATCCATACTTGCTGCACTTACACGGGCAACGGTTTTAACATGTCCACTAATGAAATTGGTATTACGCTCTAAGTTTAAATTCAAGTGTACAAAGCGGGTATCGTGTTTTTTTTCGTGATGCAGACCACCAGCAGCAGCTGCATTCCATTGTGCTTGTAGGACTCTTGATCTTTGAAGTGATTCTATTTTACTTTTAGAACAAACATGGGGATTTTGAGCATGTAAGCTATTTAATCCAATTATTAATACAAGTAAAGCAAAATGTTTCATGCTTTAAAAGTACTTTTAAATCAGATATCTACAATCAAAAAAATAGTCAATTAAAATTTGGTTTACTTACTGTAAATAACCGTTAAGCAAAATTCCTTTAGATGATTTAAGTTTAACACAGGTGTTAATTGGACGCAACAATACATGTTCAATTGTAAAGGGAACCTCACCGTGGCCTTCAATTAGGCATTCATATTCTGCCGCATTGTTTAAATAGATTTCACACTCAAACACATAATGATCGCTGTAAAACCCGCTTAAACGGTTTACTGGTAAAAAATAAGCCCATTTAAACGAAGCGTGTAGTGTTTGTGTAATTAATACATTGGCAGCTACACTTTTATAGCTTGAATCTAAACTTTTCCAATGTAAACTTAAAATGTAAGTGCCTGATTTTAATGTTTGGGCAGGTATTTTTAAAAACGAAAAACTACCTTTTAAACGGCTCCATGTAAAAGGCGGATTTTTGGCATGGGGCAAGTAGATAATATTATGTGAAACATCTGCTGTATCAATTAAACAGCCGCATTCAGTAGCTGTATTTAATTTTAAATTATCAGGATGTATTTGCCCCAAAGTAAATTGTGGAGTGGCATAAAAAGGCTGTATTTTTTGTTCCAGGCGTTTTTCCTGTGGAAGTTTTGAATCTGGCGTTAAAACCAGCATTATAGAATCTCTACCTAATGCACTAACGCTTTTATGAATTTTGTCATAGGGATTTAGTAATTCAAGCCAGCCTGCAGTTTCGGTTTGTGAACTGCGTGCTAACCAAGCGCTGATAATGGGTCGATTGCAATGGTAGCCTAATACCACCGAGGTATATAATGAAGCCTCGGTTCCTAATCGGTCAAATCGTTCTGAACCTATAGCGTATACAGGCAAGGGCATTAGCGCCTGACTCGGATGTTTAGAAATTAATTTAACGGCACGCTGCTCTTGTGCATTTAAATATTCCCATTTAAACACATTGGGAAATTTCCAAAAGGCTGTTGCATTAAAATTAAAATAGGCCGAGGCTTCTAATAATGAAATAGCAAAAAAACACAGTGGCAAAATGCGATACAACCGTGGTTTTATAAAGTGATCTAACAGGGGTTTTGTAAATATAAAAGTGAGCAGGGGCAGGCACATGTATACATACCAGGCAAATCGGCAATTGGCTCTAAACTGCATTAAGGGGCTTACCGAAATATGTAAGCTTTGTAACATATAAATGGGGTATCCAAAGCTAAATGCTAAAAATGCACACACGGCAATACTCAATGGCCATACTAGTGGATTTAATGACGCGTATGTTTTATAGCGGACACTAAAAAAAACAACACAACACATCCAAATTAAAACAGCAAAGCCAATATAGCTGTGTCCCTCATAGTGCGCCGTACGCTCGGGTAAAAAGGAGGCCCAATTTTTAAAAATACCAAATTCGGGATCAATCAAACTGCGCAGGTTTTCAATAAGCACTAAATTGCCATAGGGTAAATTGGGCCTGTTTGCATGCGTATCGGTGAGGTAAAGAATAATTTTGAATATACAAAGCGGGGCCACGCTAAATAAAATACCCTGTAAGCTAAAACGAACACGTCTATATGTTACGGTTTTTCCGATAGTAAAGCATAAACCCAATAAGGCTGAACCAAAGCCCAAATACGGATGAATAAAAAACAAAAGAAAATACAATGCTGTATTTTTAAAACTTGTGCTCCAGCGCGGGTTTAAATACCATTTTAAATTTTCTCGTACGGTTAAAATTATAAGGCTTCCAAAGGCTAAAGCAAAATGTCCATGTTGAATTTTAATCCACTGTGGATTTAAAAGTGCAATACTTAATGAAAGCCAAAATCCGGTATATTTCTTTGCGCCCAGTAATTTAAATACATCGTATAAAATCAGCGGACTTATAACAAAACTAAAAAATAACAATCCATGCAACAGTCCAATTAAATAGGGATGTAAAGCTGGCAATTGCTGCAAAACGCCGCTTAGTAAGGGAATAGCATCGGTAAACACCACATGTTCTCCAAATGGATAGGCCATGCCTCCAAAATGCCAAAACGAGGTATCGTTTACACTGTGGTGCATATAGGTGTAATAATTTTTTAAGGCATCACCGCTACTACTTGACAAGCTTGAATTTCCTTTAAATATAAGATCACAAGAAAAAAATAAATAGAGCGCACAGCTGCTTAAAAACAGTATAACTTTAGGATAATTTTTTAAAATAATCACGCACGCTTTAAATCTATTTATCATTTAGAAAAGCGTAATATAAAGTACCAGTAATCCTGCAGCAAATCCCATAAGTGCTAAAATACTTATGCGTTTTAAATACCATCCAAATCCAATAGCTTCTTGCCCCATGGCCGCCACGCCCGCAGCTGAGCCAATGATAAGAGTACTGCCTCCAATTCCTGTAGCCAGGGTAAGTGTTAGCCAAAAGGGATGATTGCAGTAAAATGGAGTATGCGAAAACATGCCCTGAGCCGCCGCAACAAGCGGAACATTATCAATTATAGCAGAGCTTAAACCAAAAATGGCACTTATACTAAAATCCGAATGAATATACTGTTGAAGCTGTTGAGCCCAAAATTGTAGTATTCCGCTATGATTTAATGCCGCAACCATAAGTAATATTCCTGCAAAAAATAATATACTGGGGGTGTCAATATTTCGTAATGCAGCATTAACTGAAAACTGTTTTTCACGACTGTGGCGTTCCATAAATTCAGTACATATCCAAACCATACTTAAACTGAAAAACATCGCTAAATAGGGCGGTAAATGAAAAAAGTATTTTATAAATGGCACCGCACAAAATCCAAATAATCCTAAAAAAAATATTCCGTATTCTGTGCCGCTTATAGGTTTACGAGGGCTTGTATTAATCGTAATTTCAGAACCCATAAAGCGTGTTTTAAAAATCGTGACCACTGTAAGCGGAATAATTAATGCTGCAACAGCTGGAATAAAAAGTGTTTTTATTACTACGGGTGCACTGATTTGATTGCCCATCCACAGCATGGTTGTAGTAACATCGCCAATAGGTGACCATACGCCGCCGGCATTTGAAGCTATTACAAAAAGCCCTGCAAGCATTTTCCGAACATGGGACTGCGGAAAAATGGATTTTGAAATATATAATGTAACAAGTACAGCCGACAAATTATCAATCAGTGCAGAGAGTATAAAACACAGTATGCACAAAATCCAAAGTAATACAAGGGGATGCGAAGATTTAAACAGGGGCTGAAGCACGTTAAACGCATTATATCCATCCATTAATTCAACTAAGGTCATAGCACCCAACAGAAAAAAAACCACCTCCGAGGTTTCCCCCAAATGCATAAGCAATGCGTTTTCAGGTACATGCTGCGACTGTGAAATAAATACAAATAGCCAGCAGGTAAATGCACCCAATAATGCCATGGCCGCTTTATTCATTTTAAAAGCCTGCTCAAATGCGATAGCTAGGTAAAATAATATAAACAAAAAGCTTAAAATCATTTCAATTATTAAAGGTAATTATAGTTTTCTACTTCATTAATATCTTTATATTTGTTTTAATATTAAACACTTATGAAAAAATCCATACTATCACTTGCGCTGATGTCTGTATTTACAGTTTCGGCCCAAACCCCCCGTTTATCGCTGTTTGAAGAATTTACGGGAGAAAATTGTCCGCCCTGTGCGGCCACTAATCCGGCATTAAATGCACTATTAGCACAACCCACTAATACTACAAAGGTTGTGGCCATTAAATGGCAGGTGCCAATACCTTCTGCACCAACTAATACATGGTCGCTGTATCAAACCAATAAGGCCGAAATCGATTGGCGTTATAAATCAACGGCTGCCGGCGGATATGGTTATATGAGCCAGTGGACATCAACAACCGCACCAACTTCAGGAATTAATGCAGCGCCTACAGGATTTATAGATGGTAAACATTTATGGAATTTTGGAGCCGCCTCTGATCATCCCGCAAATATGACCAGTGCTATTATTTCATCTGCACAATCAAACACGGCTGCATTTTCTGTAACCATGAATCGTGCTTGGGATGCCACTTACAGCTCCGTTAACCTAACCGTTAATATTGTGGCAACAGCTAATTTTAGTGCTGTACCCACACCTTCAACAAATGCTACGGGTACTTTGGTATTTCGTACCGTTATGGTTGAAAAGGTTATAAATTTTAGTACACCTCCAGGCACCAATGGAGAAAAGGATTTTGAAGATGTAGCAATTCGTTCGTTCCCCACATTAAGTACGGGTATTGCTATGGCGCCCACTTGGACTGTTGGTCAGTCGCAAACCTTTACCTTAAATTGCCCAGTGCCTTCTTATGTACGTGATAAAGCTGAAATTGCTTTTGTTGGATTTATTCAGGATGAAGGTACACGTTATGTAGCTCAGGCAGTTCGTGCCGGAAAAGCCCCCATGAATTATGATGCCAAAGCATTGTCTGTAAATATTCCATCTTTAGCATGTGCGGCGGCTTTTATACCAACTGTAACAATTGGCAATAACGGCACTGTGGCCATTACGGCCATGACCATTACGCCATTTATTGATGGGGTAGCACAAACCAATTTTAATTGGACTGGAAATTTAGCAGGATCCGCTACAACGGCTATCGCCTTAAATTCGTATTCACCCGCTACAACCGGTGGTCACGTATTTTCATTTAGCATTACCAATGTAAGCGGCGGTGATGTAAATAATTCTAATAACTTTAACTCAGGCGCATTTTATTTGGCGTCGTCCTATGTTTCGGGGCCTGTAGTACAAACATTTAGCACTACGGCATTTCCACCTGCCGGATGGGGCATGGTAAATCTGGATGGTGGGGCTTCATGGTCACAAAATGCAACTGTAAACGGAACAACATCGCCTGCAGGTACCGGGGCAGCCAAGTATGATTTTTATAATAACGATAATACCGGAGATGAAGATTATTTAGTATTTCCGCCTATGAATTTAAGCGGTTCAGGAGCTCCGATTTTAAGTTTTGATGTTGCTTATTGTCAGTATCAAACAGAACAAGACCAATTGGATGTTGAAGTTTCTACCGATTGTGGTGCAACATGGAATAATGTATTTAGCAAGGCAGGCGCTGCACTTTCTACCAAGGCGGCACAAACCGCTGCATTTGTTCCAACATCTGCGCAATGGCGTAAAGAAACCATAACACTAACAGGTTATAACAGCCCCAATGTATTAGTACGTTTTGTAGCCACATCCGATTACGGAAACAACATGTACATTGATAATGTTAATATAGCATCTTGTGTGCCGCCAACAACTTCACTTACGGCCTCTTCAAATTCAATTTGTAGCGGACAAAGTGCAACGTTAACCGCATCGGGTGCAAGCAGCTATACTTGGAATACCGGATCTAACAACAGCACCGTTTCGGTTAATCCCAGTGCAACTACGGTGTATACGTTAACCGCATCAAATCAGCCCGGTTGCACCGGCACTAATACTATACAATTGGTAGTTTCTGCTTGTGCCGGCATACTAAATGGCTTAAGCGATCAGGATGTTAGTGTGTTTCCAAATCCTGCCAGTTCAATGGTAGTTTTAAGCATTGCCAAATCTGCCGTGTATGATTTAGAATTGGTTAATGTTTTAGGTCAAACCGTTTTAGCACAAAGCATTCAAGGAACGGCGCAATTGGATATTAGCGCATTAAAATCCGGAGTTTATACGTTACAATTAAAACAACATAACGAATCGGTATATCGTACCCAATTGATTCGCCAATAAATTGTTTTTTTTAAAGTTAAAAAGGCCTTCCAGTGGAGGGCCTTTTTTTTATGTTATTTGGAAGTTAAATTTTAGTGAATTATATCAAATGAGATATAATCAAATCTATTATGTTAAATCTGCTTTTCAAGTTCTTTCAAGTAAATAGATTTATTTTCAAAATAGGATGAAATAAAATATGAAGTAGTTGAAACAATCATAAGTGGAACTAATAATGCGTAACCTCCAGTTATTTCTGCAATTAAGAAAACAGCAGTTAGTGGAATTTTTATAACACCAGATAAAACACCAGCCATACCGGCAACTGTAAAATTTATCACATTTAAGTGGATTAGCCCTGAATTTGAAATTGCATCGGAAATTAAAAATCCTAAAAAACCTCCCATAAAAAGAGTTGGCGCAAAAATTCCTCCATTGCCACCAACTGCCATTGTAATACTTGAAGCATAAAGTTTAACTATGATTAACAAAATCATTGAAATGAAAAAGTAATTAGAATTATTTGTAAATAGTGTATTATTAAGTAAATAAACATTTTCATTATTAAAAACTGTTTGAATTAAAAAATAGCCTTCTCCATAAAGTGAAGGAAAAATAAAAATAAAACTAGATAAAATAAGCCCCCCTATGGTGGCACGAATCCAAACATTATTTATTCTGTTGAAAAATGTGCTAATTTTAATATTTTGTCTAATAATAAATACAGAATATAATCCGGCGATTACGCCTAATATTATGTAAATGGGTAACGCCTTAAGATGCCATTCATTTGTAATTAATACAAATAATTTTTCTTGAAATAATATTTTGGAAACCACTGCACCAGTTGCGCTTGAAATAAGTAATGGTATAAACGCAGAAACTGAAATACCTACTAGTAATACTTCTACTGAAAATAAAACTCCAGCAATTGGGGCATTAAAAATTGCAGAAATTCCTGCCGCAGCGCCTGCTGCTAATAATAAAATCCGATCTTCATAATTGAAGTTAAAAAAACGTGCAAAGTTAGAACCAATTGCAGAACCCGTTGCTACAATCGGAGCTTCAAATCCGGCAGAGCCGCCAAACCCAACAGTTAATGCGCTTGAAATAACATGGCCATATGTATGTGCATATTCAATTCGTGCTGATTTGTTTTTTATTGCATAGAGGATGGGACTTACCCCCTTTTTAAAATCTTTTTTATGAAAAACATTCAAGTACATTAAAGTAATATAAATTCCAATAATGGGGAGTGCAAAAAGTAATAGATTTAAAATATTTTTATCCTTAACAATCTGAATAAATTGATGTATAAAATGTAATGTACTTTTTAATAAAAAGGCAGAAAATCCAGCAGAAATACCAATTAAAATGCAAATCAGAATTAGCAAACTATTTTTAGGAATCTTAAGTAATGAATTTCTTGTATTTAAAATAGTTTTTAATATTATATTCTTACAAATTAACATTTACAGGATAAGTTTATTTTAAGCAATAAAATTAATTTTTTTACTTAAAAAATATACAATTCATATTTAGTAATTATGTAGGTTCATTTAATCGATTCAAAGATTTACCATAGCATTTTAAAGAAAAATAATTACATTCAAATTTTTATATGCTTAAAATGTAATTAAGTTGTAATTGGTTTGTATGGTATTTAATGTATAAACTATAATTTCGCGCAATATTCATATTCAATTTCCTGTAAAACATCAAGAATATGAAAGTAATTTAAACTGGTAACCAATTGTGTTCTAAACGCTTTAAAGTCAGGAATTCCTTTAAAATATGGTCCGTAATGATTTCGCATTTCTAAAAGCCCAAGTTTTTCACCTTTCCATTCAATAGATTTTTCTAAATGTAATTTACACACTCTAATACGTTCATTAATACTTGGTGGATCCAGATGTGTACCGGTTTTTTCAAAATGTTTAATTTCATTAAAAATCCACGGATAGCCAATTGCGGCTCTACCAATCATGAGTCCATCAACCTTATACCGCGTTTTATAGGCAAGGGCTTTTTCAGGCGAATCTATATCGCCATTTCCAAAAACAGGTATTTCCATATCGGGATGTGATTTTACGGCTGCAATTGGTTCCCAACGCGCTTCGCCTTTATACATTTGCATACGCGTACGTCCATGTATGGTTAGTGCTTTTATTCCTGCGTCTTGTAGTTTTAAGGCCACTTCTAAAATATTAATATGGTCATCATCCCAGCCTAATCGCGTTTTTACAGTAACGGGCAAATGGGTACTATTAACAACCGCTTTAGTTAGCCGTATCATTAAATCAATATCTTTTAAAACGCCGGCTCCAGCGCCTTTACAAACAACTTTTTTTACCGGGCATCCAAAATTTATATCTAAAAAATCGGGCCCGGTGGCTTCCACAATTTTTGCCGAAAGCGCCATGGCGTCTTCATCACCGCCAAAAATTTGAATACCAATGGGACGTTCATATTCATAAATGTCTAATTTTTTTTTGCTTTTAATAGCATCTCTAATTAATCCTTCACTGCTTATAAATTCTGTATACATAAGGTCTGCACCAAGTTCTTTGCATACCCTGCGAAACGGCGGATCACTAACATCTTCCATAGGTGCTAGTAATAATGGAAATTCAGGTAACTCAACCAAACCAATGCGCATGGTCAAAAGTAATTAGTTTTAATACATATTAAACCAATAATTATTTAAATGGTTAAACGTATTCCCATCGCATTTTTTTGTTGAAATATGTTTTGGGCGATACCTTCGGTAGGGCTGCTTTATAGTTTTAAGTTGAAATTTATTTTTGGCGATGCCTTTTGATT
>RFNG01000078.1 GCA_009927275.1 Sphingobacteriia bacterium
ATATACATGTTAGAGATGCGGATGACGTGGTTCATTGCACTGCAATTACCGAACCCAATCCAAAGACATCTTCGATAAAAAATTAATTAATAACAATTTTACTGCTTAAATACATCAATAAATCGCAAACTACAGGCATTGACAAAAAATAAACATCTAATGTAACAAAATAGCCAAATAGGTTAATAGCGTAACGGACTTTTCTAAAGTGTATATTCTGCATTTTATTAAAAAACCAGTAATTCAGAATCTACATTATTTCCTATTTAGAAAAAATAATTGATTTTAAAATATAATAACCGAACCCAACAAAAAATGATACAATTTTAATACCACGCAATCTTTTGTTTTTAAAAGTGCTCCATTTAAATATGTACCTTTGCGTATGGCCCGATTCCACCCTTTAAAAGTATCTGAAATACGCCCAGAAACTACTGAGGCTGTATCTATAAAGTTTGAAGTACCCGCAACTTTACAACCTGAATTTTTATATAAACAAGGACAATATTTAACTCTTAAAATGCTAATTAATGGCCAGGAAATTCGCCGATCATATAGCATTTGTACAGCCCACACGAAAAAGAATGGCGCGTGGCAGTTAAAATAGTTGAAGGCGGATTGGTTTCGGGTTATTTAAACCGTAGTTTAAAAATAGGAGATACAATTGATGTAATGACGCCCATGGGAAGCTTTAATACGCCTTTATCTGGGGCGCACGAAAAGAATTATGTATTGTGGGCCGGAGGCAGTGGAATAACACCTATGATGAGTATCCTTAAAAGTGTTTTATACATTGAAAAAAAGAGTCATGTTCGTTTAATTTACGCTAACCGTAATGCGGATTCAAGTATTTTTAAAACAGAACTTGAACGCCTTCAAAGCCAATACCCTGCTTTTGAAATTGAATGGATTTATGATACCGTTCAAGGTCCGCTAAACGCAAGTACCTGCAATACGCTTATACAACATGTGCCGCATACACATACAGAACACTTTATTTGTGGTCCAGGCCCCCTAATGGAAACGGTAAAAACGGCATTACTTAATTCTGGTATTAATCAAAAACATATTCATATTGAATATTTTAATACCGTAATACAAGACACTGCATTACAAGACAGTACAAACAAAACCTTTGCCGGTACTTGTCAAGTTAAAGTAATACAGTATGGCATAGAAACTGAGTTTGAATTACCCGCATCGAGTATTAGTGTTTTAGATGCCGCTATTGAAGCCGGCGTAGATGCTCCTTACAGCTGCAAGGGCGCAGTGTGTTGCACATGTAGGGGTAAAATAATTTCGGGTAGTGCAGACATGAAAGCAAACTTTGCACTAACAGATGATGAAGTGAAATCTGGATATGTTTTAACCTGCCAGGCTTACCCTACCAGCGAGCACTTGGTTATTGATTACGACGCTTAACGGTTAAGGCAAGGTAGTAGATGTTCGGATATACGTGAGAAACTCTTGTTTACGCGACTCTTGATTAAAACTACCACCATAATAAGAAGTTATAGTGGATGCGCTATTGTCTTGAACTCCGCGAGAAGACACACATAAATGCTGTGCTTCAATAACCACCGCAACATCTTGTGTAGATAGAACCTGTTGAAGCTCCGTAGCAATTTGCATGGTCATGCGTTCTTGAACTTGGGGGCGTTTGGCAAAATACTGTACAATGCGATTAAGTTTGGATAATCCAATAACTTGGCCGTTTGAGCAATAGGCCACATGTGCCTTTCCTATAATGGGTACAAAATGATGCTCGCAATTACTATAAAAGGTAATGTCTTTTTCCACCAGCATATTTTGATACTTGTACTTATTTTCAAAAAGTGCAATTTTGGGTTTATTTGCTGGATTTAAACCTGAAAAAATTTCTTGCACATACATTTTAGCTACGCGATCTGGTGTGCCTTTTAGGCTGTCATCATTTAAGTCTAAACCTAATGTAAGCATAATGCCTTTAAAATGCTCTTTAATACGTTTTATTTTTTCTTCGTCACTCAGCTCAAAAGCATCAGTCCGTAAAGGAGTATCTATACCCGTATATAGGTGATCATTTCCGATTTCATCTTCTGTATAATGTTCAAGTGCAATGCGATTACCACGTAGCAGGGTATTCAGCTCGATTTCGTTCGGTTTCATAAAGTTCAATTTTTAAATCTATAGTATTTTCAATAAAAGGTCTAAGACGATTATAAATTACACATGCAATATTTTCAACAGTTGGGTTTAAAATTTTAAACTCTTCAATATCTAAATTTAAGTTACGATGGTCCATATAATCTATCACTTGGCGCTGAATGAGTGCGCTTAGCCATTTCGTATCAGCCAAATAGCCGGTTTGTGCATCTGGAATACCCTTTAATCCAACAGTTAATTTATAATTATGACCATGGTAATTTGGAGAAAAACATTTGCCAAAAACGGTGCGGTTTTTTTCTTCATTCCAGTCATGACAAAGCAAACGGTGTGCCGCATTAAAGTGCTCGGTTCTATATAATGCCGTTTGATGCATACTTAAATAACAATGGGATATCTTAATTGTTTAACAAGGGTCCAAAATACTCAACATAAATGCGTGGTGTTTCATACAATTTAACACGATGCAATTGCACGCCTTTTGGCAAATGGGGTTCAATTCTGTTCCAAATAGCAATACATAAATTTTCTGTACTGGGCAAAATACCATTTAAAAACGGAACATCAAGATTTAAATTTTTATGATCTAGGGGTTCGCACACCTCTTGTTGTAAAATTTGACTTAGAACTTTTACATCCATTAAAAATCCTGTTTCGGTATTTACTGAACCTTTAACAGTAACTATAAGTTCGTAATTGTGGCCATGCCAGTTGGCATTGGCGCATTTGCCAAAAACAGCTTCGTTTTGAGCATCCGTCCAATGGGGATTGCTTAACCTGTGGGCTGCATTAAAAAACTCATGTCGGGTAAGAAAAACCATGAAACAAAGTTAGGCAATTTAATTACTTTTGAATGTGTCTAAGCTATTGATTATAAGTAGCACGGCTGCAGAACTAACGCCGTTGCAAACCTTTTTTTTATGTCCGCCATTTCCCGAATTTCAAATCAGCACTGTTAATAGGCATTTAGATGTACTGATTACGGGAATAGGCATGGCAGCGGCAGCATTTCAAATGGGAAAAATTCCACCATTAAAATACAGTGCATTAATTCAAGCTGGCATTGCTGGTAGTTTTTCTGAACAGCTTAAACTGGGAACTGTTTGCAATGTTACTGAAGATTGTTTTTCTGAGCTAGGTGCAGAAACGGCAGATGGTTTTATTTCTGCAGATGCCATGAATTTACCTATGGATTATAAATTTAAACTCCATACGCCTACTCATTTAAAAATTCCTGAATGGAAAAAGGTTAAAGGTGTAACCGTTAATACCGTCAGTGGACGTGATGCGTCAATTGCCGCTTTACGTGCACGTTTTAATCCGGATATTGAAAGCATGGAAGGGGCAAGTTTTGCAATGGCATGTATGCATTTACATTATCAAGGCCTGCAGCTTCGAGCGATTTCAAATAGAATTGAAAACCGTAATGCAACTGCATGGAATATTCCATTGGCTATAGAACAACTTAACGCCCAACTTATTGAACTGATTTGCTTAAATAATTTAAAATGAACCTATCCCTGGCATTTTCCCCTTGCCCTAACGATTGTTTTATGTTTGATGCTTTGGTGCATGGCAAAATAGATACACAGGGCTTTAAATTTAAAGAAGTATTGTTAGATATTGACCAGTTGAATTTAAGCTTAAAAGACTCCCGTTTTGATGCTTGTAAAGCCAGTATATATGCGCTTTTAAACCATTCTGATGTTTATGCAATTTCTGACGCTGGTGCCGCTTTGGGCTTTGGATGCGGCCCCCTGTTAATTTGTAAAAATCTTAATGAATTAAATCAAAAGCATATTAAAGATTGGCATGTTGCCATTCCCGGTATTGAAACTACTGCGCATTTATTATTAAAGCGCTATTTTCCTGAAATACATCATAAAACTGTATTTCGATTTAGTGCCATAGAAGATGCTGTATTGCAAGGCACCGTTGATGCCGGATTAATTATTCATGAAAACCGCTTTACATACGCAGATAAAGGTCTTGAATGCATAACCGATTTAGGTCAAAAATGGGAGGAAGAAATGCATTTGCCTATTCCATTGGGCGGTATAGGTCTGCAAAAAAAATTAAATCAAAATATACAAGAACATATTACACAATGCATTAAAAAAAGTATTGCATATGCATTTGAATACCCTCACGAATCATTAAAATATGTACTTGAGCATGCCCAACATATGAGTCCGGAAGTAGTTACTCAACATATTAATTTATATGTTAATGCTTTCAGTCTTTCTCTGGGCGAACAAGGTAAAAAAGCTATTATACAATTACAAAGCTCTTAAGGCTTTTTACCCGGAGCAGGAGTAATTATTGCAGGCTTTATTTTGGTTACAATAAACTCTGTTCTGCGGTTTTTTGCATGCTCAGACTCTGGACATGTATCTTTTGTTTTTCCTTCACAGGCGCATGCGTTAAGAAGTTTTGTTTCGCCAAAACCTTTGGCTTTTAAACGCCGTTTATCAATGCCTTTTTTAATTATATAGTTCATGCTTGCCGAAGCTCGAGATTGCGATAAACTTAAATTAGATGCGGCCGCTGCACGGCAATCGGTATGAGCCCGTAATTCAATGGTTATTTGAGGCATGTCCTTTAAAATGCTTACAATTTTATCCAATTCAATTGCGGCATCAGGTCGAATTTTTGATTTACCCTGATCAAAATAAATGGGATTTAAATTGGCCATTTTACCTAAATCCATACCCAGCTCAACTTTTATTAGTTTTGTTTCTAAAGCCATATCTCCGGGATTTACAGGAATAGTATCTAGTATTTGGGTATGTTGTAAATATCCGGGTTTATCTATTCGTAAAAAATATACTAACTTTTGATTTAGACGTTTACCCTTAAAGGTCTGGTAATAGGCGCCATCAGATTTTGTGTAATGGGTTTGTACTTCGGCATTGGTTAAAATATCTGTAATACGAATACGAACATCATCCAGGCTTTGACCTGTTTTAGAATCTATAACCCGCCCGTTTATAGCAAGTTTTGGGTCAAGTTCGAGTGTATAGGTTTTTACAAATTGTTCGTCACTTATTGTTTTAGGATGAATGCTGTCTTGTTCTGGTAAATACAAAGATCTGCTTAACAGTAGGCCGTAATCGGGTTCCTCTTCCAATATTACCGAAACTTTTCCGGCAGTGTCTGAATATAAAGTTTCGCCATTAATTACTACCTCCACACTGTCTAATTTATGATTGTCTTTTTTATCAACCATAATTAAGGTTGCGGGTTTTCCATATCGGGGATCTCCGGTTATTTTAACTTCAAAAATATCATCGTCCATTCCGCCATGTTTGCGGTTTGAAGATAAATACCCGGATTTACCTGTTTCGTCTAAATAAAAAGCAAAATCATCGTCTTTCGTGTTAATTGGTGTTCCTACATTATACACAGATGTTATACGATCTTCTTTTAATTTGGCAATGTAAATGTCTAATCCGCCCAAGCCATCTTGTCCGTCAGATGAAAAATATAATGCTCCAGATTTTGCTGCAAAAGGAAAAATCTCATTTCCGGGTGTGTTAATTTTTTCTCCCATGTTTTCAGGCTGGCCCCAAAATCCAAACTCATCACGTTTTACTTTATAAATATCCATGCCTCCAAAGCCACCGGGCATATTAGATGCAAAGTATAATACTGAATCGTTGGCGCTAATGGATGGATGGCAAAAATCATAATCCGGTTTGTTAAAGCCTAATTCTGTTTCTTTACCGTCACCCGTTAAACTGGCTTCAATAATTTTTAGCTTATACATTTTTTTATCTACGGCATCTTCATTGTAATTTCCGTTACGGGTTATGTATGCCATAGAATAATTTGAGTTAAAACTAATTGGCCCATCGTGGTATTTAGAACTCATAGCCCCCCCCCATTTTACAGGCTTTTGTTGGCCAGAAGCATTTGTTTTGTAGATATTAAAATAACCACCCGAATTCCAGGAGCTTTGACGGTTAACCCATGGCGAAGGATTTCGGTTAGAAACAAAAACCACTTCATCTCTATACTTTACAGCACCTATGTCGTTTTGAACAGAATTAAACTTAGATGAATTTACCTGGTATTCAGATTCGTTGCGTTTATATGACTCGGCTTTTTCTATGGCTTTTAACATTCGTTTTCCGCGTTCATCATTTTGATATTTACTAAAAAAATCGCGTGCCTGTTCGGTGGAACCGGATTCCATGAGTGCATGGGCATAATATAATTCTTGTATTGGCTGCGCATTTCCGTTTTGGCATAGGGTTCCGTAACAATCCAATTGCCCTTTAATGTTTTTGGTAAATCGGTAACAATCTCCCAGTTTCGAAAGAAGTTCAGGTTCCGATTCTATTTGCTTGCGGGCCCTGGTGTAATATTCAATGGCATCACCAAATGCTTTTTCATCATACAATCGGTTGGCCTTTTTAAATGCCCTTAAAAAGCGACCGGTAAAACCTTCGCTTTCCGCTTTATTGGTAACTGGTTTTAGCGCTTCTGTTTCCGATACGGGTTGTTCTAGAGTTGAATCAGGTATAGCAGTACTTATTTGGGTTTTAACTGAATCTGAATTCTGTGTATTTAATGAATCGGACTTTGGAATATCCTGTCCCTTTAAATGGTTTAATATTCCTAAAAAAAGTCCTAATGTTACAAGCGTTCTCATGGTTTTAGAAATAGCGTGGATTAATAATTTTTTTGCCTTTGTAAGCAAATAGATAATTGAGAGCAATTTCGTGAGAGCCAGAGGAATACATTTGAATAGTACTTGTACTAAAATCATAGGCATAATTAACTAAAAACTGTGGGTTTACTTGCATACCTAATAGGGCTGAAACAGAAGATTTACTCCTGTACGAAAACCCTGCCCAAATTTGTTCACGGATTAGAGCATTAACGCCCAAATCAATTTGAACAGGCGTATTGGATACCATTTTTAATAACGCATTCGTTTTAAACAGTAATTCATCATTAATTTTAAATACCTTACCCAGGGCCAAGTTTAATGTCATTTTAGAAAACTGCACGCGGCTTACAACATAACGTTTATAGGATTTTAAACTAAATGCAGCCTGGTTGTCTATTATACGCGGTATTGAAAATCCTGCATAAAAGTCGGGTGAGCTGTAATACACACCTGTACCCACATTCATAGACGTTAAATTATTTCCAGAGCTGTTAAAATTAGGGTCATTGGCATGATGTATTTCATCTGGAGAAAGGGTTAAGGTTTTAAATGAATACAATTGATTTTCGGCGCCTAACATAAGTCCAAAAGCCAAGTGCGATTGTGAGCTCAATTGGGTACGGTAGGCATAACTGCCGTAAACCAAACTGCGATTTAAAAATCCAATTTGTTCGGTTAATACATTAATACCGGCGCCCATTTTACCATCCATAACAGGACCATGAAAACTAAATGTTGTTGTAACCGGTCTTCCATTAAAACCAACCCATTGCTGGCGGTGCAAAAGGGTTAATGACATGGCTTCTTTACTGCCGGCATATGCCGGATTAATAAAAGATTCGTTAAACATGTATTGGGTAAACATGGCATCAAACTGTGCTTTTAGGCCGTAGTTTAAACCCATTAAAAGGATTCCCGTTATTAGTTGTATTCTAATTAATTTAAACTTCATCATAATTTTAATATCTCAATTCTACAAATCCTGTTTTGGGTTTATTTTGATCAGGAGTTAATTCAGAACAATCACCTTCATAATTCAAAATATAATAGTAAGTACCCTGTGGTAATTTGTTTTTTCCTAAAGTACCTGAAACATTTGATGTTCCGTCCCAATCGTTTGCATAAGCATTATTGGTATATACTTTATTTCCCCAGCGGTTATATATTTCAACTTTTACATTACAGCCGAAAGGAATATTATACAATACCCACAGGTCGTGATTACCGTCTCCATTTGGTGAAAAACCGTTTGGCACCATAGGTTCATACACCAGGGCATCCAATACAATTACGGTTGGCATATTATCATAATACTCATTTGTAATGTAGTTTCCGTCTTTGTCTGGATTAATTCCGTTATTTGAAATGTCACGGAGTGTATCTGCTACTCCGGTTTTAATATTTTTCCAGGTAGCTTGTACTGAAGCTGTATTTACAAATACGCGTACGGTATCTGTAAATACATTTAATACCAATTGTATACTGTCTGTTGCATTTGGACGCAATTTGCTGACAGGTACATTTAGTAATTCCGTTATGGTTTTACCATCAAAATTAACATTAGCTGCTAAGGCTCCCGTTGCTTGTTTAGTTAATACAGTATAACTTGCTGGTGATTTAACCGCTTTAGTTAAATCTTCTGTTATACTTATATTACGAATAGTGTCATTACCTAAATTATGTACACTAATAGTATAGTAAAATTTATAATGGCGTGGATCATTATTAACCGATACGGCGTATCCACGTTTAGTTAAGCCCAATAGACGAACTGGCGTGAAACTTACAACCGTTGGATTATTGTTATTATTAGGATTATTATCTAAATCCGGATCCGGTTTGCTTCCGGTTTGTGAAGTATCAGCTACCGTAACACTAAATACCGTTTTAGCAGATCCTATTACCACATTTTTAAAAGGTCCAAAATTTCCATTAGGTGCAACTTTTACTGTAAACCTAACTGAATCGGTTTTATTTGGAACAATTGTACTTTGTGCTGATACAATTAAATTGGTTTGAGTTAAACCGTCAAAACCTGTATTAGCAAGTAAACTGCTATTTAGTGACACAACAGTTGGTCCGGCGCTTACCGTAAATGCCGTAGGGAAAGGAAATGTATTGGCCAGATTTTCGGTTAAACTAACATTATTGAGTGGGGCTGTATCGGTATTTTTTAATGTTACATTATACGTAACATCATAGGTGCCGTCAGCGGTATTGGTAATAACAGATACAATCGATTTGGCTATACCTAAAACCTTGGGCACACAATCTACAGGATTTAAAATTAATGTGGTGTCTTTAATACAACCTTGATTATCAAACAAACGAATTGTATATGCAAGGGTGTTGGTAGGATTTGCCAAGTTGCTAGTAACAATACCATTTGTTGGAATATTAGCAGCTCCCAAACTAAATGTAGCCGTACCGGTATAACTTGAGCCCGCATTTAAATCGTATTTATCAAATCCTCCAAAATTAGACAAGGTGATTTGTCCGTTATTTAATGAAATACCATTACTGCAGGTTGCTGCACTTATAGAAGCTGTTATTTCCACACGGGTGTGTATTCCAACAGATACTATGGCAGTATCTTTACAATTACTTGATAAATCTTCAACAATTACAGTATACGTACCAGGACTTGTAACTGTAACCGTTTGAGCATTTGCTGTAAACGAAGCCGGTCCTGTCCACGTGTAGCCTGGGTTTGTGGTGGTATTAACTGCAATAAGGGTTACCGTATTTACAGCACAAGTAATGCTACCCGAACTTGTTGCCGTAACCGAAGGTATGGATCCGTCTGTTGGCACGTTAATGGTGGCTGTAGTAGAACAACCTGTAATAGTATCTGTTACAGTTACTGTAAAATCACCCCATTGTACATTCAAGGTTGGATTTTGAATTGACGAAGTATAACTGTTTGGACCATTCCAGTTGTAGCCCACGTTAGAACTTGTTGAACCTGCAAACAACTGCACAGTTGGAGTTGCGCATGTAATTGTACCACTGCAGGCAACGGTTACGTTAGCAGGTAATGGATTAACCATTATATCAACCGTTTGAGTGTTTGGACAATTTCCGCCATTATCTCCAATTAATGTATATGTAGTTGTTACCGTTGGGTTATCTACAATAAATGTATTATTACTTCCGCTAGGCAACCAGGTATAATTAGCAGCACCTGTGGCCGTAAGAGTTGCTGAACTACCGGCACATACAGTAAGATTTAAAGGTGAAATTGCTACGGTAGGCACAGGTACTACTTGAACCTG
>RFNG01000061.1 GCA_009927275.1 Sphingobacteriia bacterium
AAACCCGCGATAGGGATATGAAGATTTTTCTTCACCAAAAGTATCGCCCCTTAAATAAAATAAAAAAAACCAATCAAAAGGGACAAACTAAAATCATACATACTTAGTTAATAGATTTATAAGTTCACGCAAATAATTTATTCAGCAAAAAACCAGACATCATAAAATAATTACACCAAAAAATTTATGTTATTTAGGATTTAAAATTTATATATAAACAACTCACTTATACGTTTTTAATATTGATTTAATTAATAATATAATTACGCCCTTAACTCAGGAAATAAAAACATAAATACTGTTATGTCGTATTTCAAGTGCAACAAATTTAAGGCACAGGCAGATCCTGAAATAGTTTTACCATTTATTAAACTAAATCTGTAGCGGTGCAATGGGCATGTTATGGAATGGTCGGTATGGCACATTCCCCTTGATAACGAAGCGCCATTATGGGGACAGGCATCATTAAATGCAAACCATTGAGACGCACCTTTAATTAAAACAATTTTTTTATTTTTTACCCAAAATACATGCGGAAAAAAGGGCTTCCAGATTTCTGGATCATCTAAAACTTTATACCAGCCATCAGACATCGGGCCACATATCATCCATGGTTAAAAGCCCATTGTGCTGCAATACAAATTCGGCAGCGCACAGGGCCCCATAAATAAATCCGTTGCGGTTAAAAGCATGGTGCCTCAACTCAACACGATCGGCTGCTGACTGGTACATTACTTGATGTGTTCCGGTGATATCGGCTTGGCGTATCGCTTTTACAGGAATGGTGTGGGAGTTATCCGCATGTAAGCTCCAATCTATATACCGCTTATTGTATTTTAATGTTTGTTCACAAAGCTCTAAGGCTGTTCCACTGGGTGCATCCAATTTTTGTAAGTGATGCCATTCTTCTATTTGAATAGCGTACTCAGGATGCGCTTGCATCAGCTGTGCCAGTTTTTGATTGAGTTTAAAAAATAAATGCACACCTAAACTAAAATTACGGGCATAAAATACTGTAGCCTGTGTTTGATTTACCCGTTCAGAAACATATTGTAAATGCGAATACCATCCGGTAGTACCCACAACAATGGGCTTAGCGTGTGTAATGGCGGTTTCAATATGTTGTATGGCTAATTCAGGTCGGCTAAATTCTATCCAAACATCTGCCTGTAAGGCTTGTTGCAATTGATCGGATAAAGCATGTGCCGAATTAATTCGTGCTACAATTGTATGGCCTTTAGTTTCGGCGTAGGCTGCTATACCCTGGCCCATTTTTCCGTACCCTAGTAGTGCAATGTTCATGGCTTAAAAGTAATACAAAGACCCGGCATTCCATTAGGGAGTACAGGCCGAAAACTTAAATCATCGCTCACATCATAAGTAAATAAATGTGCGTCTACATGAGCATCAATAATATTAATTAAATACAATAGCCCTATACCTGCAGCGCAGTAATCTCTTAAATAGCGTGCCCTGTTTTTTTCATACATTAATGCATCTTTACTTAATCCACTGGTATTTTGTGTATTTGGATCATCATCGTATTCGGCCTGTAATTGTGATTTGTATACTTGGTACCGGTCTTGATATTTTTGATAGGTATTACCAAGCCCAATAAATCCGCCGTAAAGTATTGGAATTTTCCAATATTTATGATTTAATGCCTGGCCTAAACCCGGTATTAACACACTTGACCAGGTTTTAAATGGTACTGAAAGTACAGGAGAGGGCATTACCGGTTTAGGCTGATTTGGAATGTGTTGTTTTGTATCTAATAGGTTTTGTGCGCGTACCAGCGAAACCAATAATACAATAAACCATACAGCTTTGTGCATATACAAATATATTTAATAGCATCGGGTGATTAGAATTTAATGTCATTAAAAGCAATGAATTATAGTTTTTTGTAAATTCCATTTGGCTTGCGCAATACATTGTACATTATATTAGGTCCCCTGTTAGGCACGTGTTGTGCATTTTTATTACATTATTTTAATGCCCCGAGGCATGCTGGTATTGTTGGCGGCATGGCCATTTGGATGTGCGTTTGGTGGTTTACCGAATGTTTAAGTATTGCCGTTACTGCTTGGATTCCGCTTATAATATTACCCCTGTTTGGTATTTCTAAAATGTCCGATCTTGCCCGGCACTATTCAGACAGCATAATTTTTTTATTTCTGGGGGGCTTTATGCTTGCTTTTGCTATTGAAAAATGGGGATTTCATTTGCGGTGTGCCCTTTGGATAATTTCAAAAACCGGCACACAGCCCGAACGAATTTTAGCAGGTGTTATGCTAAGCGCATTTTGTATTAGCAACTGGATTAGCAATACAGCTACTGCTGTTATGTTATTATCTGCCGTTTTAGCCTTAATTGATGTGTTAAAGCCCTTTTTAAAAGAATCTAAAAACGCCTTTGCCCCTGCTCTGCTATTAGGCCTTGCATTTTCTGCTACTATTGGCGGAATGGCTACGCCTGTTGGCACACCGCCAAACATGTATTTTTATAAATTGTATGCACAACATTTTTCTCAACAGCAAGCACTTACGTTTAATACATGGATGTGCATTGGCTATCCTATTTCTATAAGCTTGTTAGTTGTATGTTACATAGTTTTATACATTTACTTTTTACAAAACACCTCACAGCTTAGCGGCCATGAGGCAGCATTAAAATTGCACATGCAGGCATTAGGGCCTATGCGTAAAGAAGAAAAGCGTGTTTTTGCAGTATTGGTATTTGCTATTTTACTTTGGATTACCCGATCAGACTTACAATTTGGCACTTTAAAATGCAGTGGCTGGAGTTCGTTATTACCACTTGCCGAAGCGGTTGATGACGGCTGGGTTGCCCTTATTATTGCACTGTTATTATTTATTATACCTGCTCCCAGTAAACCGGGCGAACGCCTCTTACATTGGGAAGATGCCAAATCTTTGCGATACGATGTTATTTTAATGTTTGGCTCCGGGTTTGCCTTGGCCTATGCTTTTGAAGTGTCAACATTAAGCACGTGGATTGCAAGCGCCATACTGCATCTTACATCTGCCCCAAATTGGATTTTAATTGCCGGGGCATGTTTATTGGTTACCTTAATTAGTGAATTTGCCTCAAATATTGCAAGCATTCAATTAATGATTCCGGTTTTAGTGTCATTACTTCCATTTTTAAATATTTTACCACTACAACTGCTATGGCCCGCTTGCTTTGCTGCAAGTTTAGGATTTATGTTGCCCATTGCAACTGCTGCAAACACCCTGGTATTTGGAACGCGTCAAATTATTTTACGAGACATGCTTCGTATTGGACTTTTACTTGACCTGTTTGGCATATTAATTATATTACTGTTTACCCATATTTTAAATTAACTCATTTAAGACATGGCAGGATGAACTTGAGATGTAATGCGGTTTACGTAATTTAGCAGGCATGAGCCGTATTGGTTTTTACACGGTATATCTGATTTCGTTTTTGCCTCTGCCGGTATTATACGGTTTTGCCAGATTACTTGAACTTTTATTTAACTCCGTTTGGCCATACCGCAAAAACGTTATCCAAAATCAAATAATAAAAGCCTTTCCGGATTATACATCTAAGCAAGTATCACAATTGGTACTTAGGTATTACCGACATATGTCAGAGTTGATTGTTGAATCTGTAAAAAATTTAAGTATGTCCAAAACAAGCCTACGTAAACGCCTACACATTGAAAACCCCGAAATTTTAAACAACCTATATAGTAAGGGACAATCTGTAGTGTTAGTTTCGGCACATTATAATAATTGGGAATGGTTAATTAGTGCTTTGCCCAGTCTAATACCGCATAAGGTTTTAGGCATTGGCGCACCCTTACGTAATAGCTTTTGGAATAAAAAATTAAATATGTGCCGGTCACGTTTTGGATTTCATGTTGTAGATTCTAAATCGTATAAACACTACCTGCAAAACTGCACATCGCCTTGCGCGGTTCTTATGTTATCTGATCAATCGCCATCTAATCCGGATAAAGCCTACTGGATGCGCTTTTTAAATCAAAGTACCGCCATTGCCTTTGGCCCCGAACTCATCAGTTTAGAATATTCATTTGTTCCGGTTTATGCGCATATTAATAAAATTAAACGCGGATATTATTCTATAAAACTAATTTCCTTTAACCAAAATTCTGTGCAGCCACATTACGGGGATATTAGTGCTTGGCATGCCGGTATTTTACAACAAGGCATTATACAAAACCCACAGTACTGGCTATGGTCGCATCGCCGCTGGAAACATAAGGCTCCTGAATCTATTACTGAATGGCATATGCTACAAACCGAACAATTTAAAAAACGTTTTGGCAGGCAAAAATTGGATTAATTTAAAATAAACAGTTTCTTACTAAAATAGGGCGTAGCTTCTTTAAAATTTAATCGTATTTCAGACTCGCAGTTTTTATCAAGGTTTGAAGCCAACACATCATTAATAAACACGCCATTAGCATCTACCCGCAATTGAATTAATTGTTCTTCTAATATAGTTTCAGGAAATGGATCTTCTTGATGGGGGTTACAGGCTTTAAATTTTGTACGCGCCTCCTCTAGTTTTCGGTTAAGACGTTGTAAAAAAAGTGTTTTTTTATCTTGCGCTACTAAGTCGTATAATAATATTTCCCGGCCTGTACTAAGGTCAAACAGCGCATGTTCGGATAATTTTGAAGGCTCATCAAGACCGCTATAACTTTCAATTTCAATTTTTAAGGAACTGTAATTTATGCCCTGAAATGCCCAGCTTAAGCGTAACGACTCATAACATCGGCTGCAGGAGTTGTCTTTTGAAAACTCTTTTATTTGATTTATATGACCCACATACATGCTGTCTAAAAATTTTGAAATTCGGCTTTTAGCAGCCGTATCCTGGGTTTTTATATCCCGTTTTGCATTTTGAATATCTTGCGCCAGCAATTGCGGTGTATCACGCTGGTTGCGAATTTGTGATTGAGATACTTGGAAAAGTAAAAAACCAAGAATAAAAAAATAATACGTTTTTTTCACTTACTTGAAAATACGCTTTAAAACATAAAAAACCAACCGTTACATCGGGATTTACGCTAATTTAAATTGAATATAGGTAATAGCGGCCCCTTTTGTTTTAAATAGTGTTTCGTAATAGGTTTGAATGGTGGTTAATTCGGGCTGTTGGTAAATGGGTTGGGCATATAAATCAGGCGTATGGCAGCAAACAGTATGCCCTTCGCTTTTTACAACTTCCAACGTATAATCGTAAAGTAAGCGGCTGTCGGTTTTTAAATGTATAATGCCACCGGGTTTTAATACTTTTTTATAAAGTTGTAAAAACCGGGGGTGCGTTAAGCGTTTGCGCGCACGTGGTTTTTGAGGTTGCGGATCAGGAAACGTTATCCATATCTCATTAATTTCAGACTCTGAAAATACGCGTTCGATATACTCTACACGGGTTCGTAAAAACTGAACATTATTTAAATTTAAATTAATTGCCTGCTGGGCGCCTGTCCACATTCGGTTACTTTTTAAATCAATGCCAATATAATTTTGAAATGGATTAGCCGCTGCTAAACCAATTGTATATTCGCCACGGCCACAGCCTAATTCAAGCGTTATAGGTTGTGCGGATTTAAAAATTTTTGTATTCCACATGCCACGGTATTCACATGTGGCTTGTAGATTATACAACATAAAAGTTTTAGTATTAACTAATGTTGGAAACGTTTTAAATTTTTCGCTTTTAGAGGGCATTTTGTTTTACTGCGTGTTATACATGGTATAAAAATGTGACTGTAATGCCATCAATGTGTTAAAACTTCCCTGCTCTTGAATTTGACCCGAATGCATCACATAAATACAATGGGCATGTTTAATGGTAGATAATCGATGGGCTATTAAAATACAAGTTCGGTTTTTAAGCAAGGTTTGTAATGCTGTTTGAATATACTGCTCTGTATAACTGTCTAGTGTAGCCGTTGCTTCATCCAAAATAAAAATATCCGGATTAAAAATATAGGCTCTTATAAATGCAATAAGCTGACGTTGGCCTGAGGATAAACTTTGTCCGCGTTCCTGAACCTTGTAATCTAACCCACCTTCAAAGCTTGAAATAAACGTATCTAGGTGAAGCTCCTGAATGCCTTTTAGGACTTGCGCACGGCTTATTTCTGAATTTCTTAGACTAATATTATTAAAAATAGTATCATTTAGTAAATGTACTTCCTGTAATACCAATGCTGTTTTTCGTCTAATATGCGACATACGGTATTGTGTTAAAGGCACACCGTCAAATGTAATACTGCCACTATCCGGATCATAAAAACGTGCCATTAACGCTGCTATGGTTGACTTGCCTGAACCTGTTTGTCCCACAATGGCATGGGTTTTACCTTTTTCAAAATAAACGCTAATGCCTTTTATAACGGGCTCATCCGGTTTATATGCAAAAAAAACATTTTTAAATTCTATAGCGGTCGTAAGGCCATTAAAATTTATGGTGCCAGAATCTTCCATTGATTCCGTATTATCTAAAACCGAAAAAATGCGCTCTGCAGATACAAAGCCCATTTGCAGCGCATTTAAACGGTCTGCTAATATGCGTATAGGCCTAAACATTAACTGAACCATCATTATAAAAAACGTAAGCTCTCCAAGTCCTAAATGCCATGAGTTGTGCTTTAAGCCTGCCGTCCACAGCACCAATGCAATAGAAATGGAAATTAAAATTTCAACAACCGGAAAGAAAACCGAATAATACAAAATAGACCGAATATGCGCTTTACGATGCTCAGCATTAATGGTTATAAATTTTTTGTACTCGGCCTGTTGCCTGTTAAATAATTGCACAACGGCCATACCGTTTATGTGTTCCTGAATAAATGTATTTAAAGAGGCCACCGCTGTGCGAACTTGTGAAAAAGAAGATTTAACACCACGCTTAAATAAAGCTGTTGCAATAAATAACAAGGGAATGGTACTCATGGCAATAAGCGCTAATAGCGGATTTACTGCCAGCATAACTCCTATAAAAATACATATGGTTAATATGTCGCCTGCAATAACAATAAAGCCTTGCGAAAACATGTCGTTTATGCTTTCAATATCTGAAACTGCTCGGGTTACCATGGTGCCAACCGTGTTTTTATCAAAATAGGCATGTTTACGATGCAATAAATGCTGAAAAACCGAATTCCGTAAATCGCGAACAATACGTTGTCCTAAAATTGACGTCATGCGCAGATTAACAATTTGTAAGGCCGATTCAGTAATTAAACTAAATAAAATTAAATTACACCATACATAAAATGCATGCATTTGGTTTTGTTGATCGGTTACAGACTGTATGGCAGCATTTATAAATAAAGGTCGCGCAATGGACATACCAGATAATACCAGTGTAATTGCCATGGCACCGTAAAATAACCAACGGTAAGGTTTTGTATACGCAACAATTCTTCGTATTAAATGGCCCTGTATTTTAAATTTAACCGGCATTAAAAAGGGTTTTTAAATAGGTGGCCCCTGTAAAATATAAGCCATGTGCCGGCGCTTGTGGACCACACTGCATACGGTTAAGCGCTTCACGTATACGCTTTAAGTCTGTTGCGGGACGTTTATTTTGCCCCACTTGAACCATGGTGCCTACCAAAGCCCTTACCATGCCTCTTAAAAAACGATCTGCAGTTACCGAAAAGCACCAAATACCATCCTCACGTATGGTCCATGAGGCTGTTTGTATAGTGCAGTAGGTTGTTTTTTGTTGGCCATGGGCTTTACAAAACGATTTAAAATCGTTATGGCCCACTATATCGGTCACGGCATGGTTCATGGCCTCAATATCCAAAGGCCCGTAAACAAACCATGCCCTGTTGTTAAAAAACGGATTGGGTTTTCGGATAATTAAATATTCATACGACCTTGACAATGCATCAAATCGGGCATGTGCCTGTTGTGAAACATTATATAGCGCATCAACAGAAATACTTTCAGGTAAAACGGCGTTTAACTTTGCTAGTAAAACGGCAGTGTTTTTAAAATTAATTACATGTGCAGCATCAAAATGTGCCCAGTACCCTCGGGCATGTACCCCGGTGTCTGTTCTGCCACAGCCTGTAACTTTACAGGTTTCACGTAAAACAGTGGTTAAAGCAGTTTCAATACATTGCTGAACCGTTTCATTGGAGTTTTTTTGCCGCTGCCAACCGTTAAATGGCGTGCCCAAATACGAGAGTTGCAAAAAATACCGCATATGCAAAGGTATTTTTTTTTCAGTGGGCAATTACAGTAGTTTTGTATTATGGCAAGTACCCCAAAAATGTTGCCTCAACTGGAGGTAATTGATTTATCTGTTGAAGGCAAGGGCATAGCGCGTTATCAAGACCTGGTTGTTTTTATAGAACTCGCCGTAGCCGGTGATGTGGTTGATGTTGAAGTGCTACGAAATAAAAAAAGTTATTTAGAAGCACGCGCCGTAAGATGGCATGTGTATTCAAAACATCGCGTGCAGGCACCCTGTGAGCATTTTGGCACCTGTGGGGGTTGCAAATGGCAGCAATTAGATTATGCTGAACAACTAAGGTTTAAGGCCAAATTTGCGCAGGATGCCCTAACCCGTATTGCAAAAATTGAATTGCCAGAACCAGAACCTATACTGGGCTCAGCCCAAGTTTATGCGTACCGTAATAAATTAGAATTTTCAGCCACATCCCGCGCATGGGTTACCCAAAATGAATTACAACAAGATAATTTTACATGGCAACCGGGTTTAGGATTTCACTTACCAGGTCGTTTTGATAAAATTCTTCATATTAAAAATTGCGCTTTACAACCTGAACCCAGCAATAAAATTAGAAACAGCATTTACCAGTTGTGTTTAAAAATGCAAATTACATTTTATAATGCCCGTACAAAACAAGGCAGCTTAAGAACGGTTATGATACGAACCGCCCAAAACGGAGCCTGTATGGTAGTTATTAGTTTTTTTGAATGGCTTGACTCCAAACTAACTGATTTTAAAAATTCACTTATAGAATTATGTCCAGAGATACAAAGTCTATGGTTTGTACATAATACTAAGGGCAATGATACTTTAGAAGGCTTGCGCTTACAGTGTGTGTATGGCTCGGATGCTATATATGAAACGTTAGGTACTTTGCAATTTAAAATTAGTCCTGCATCATTTTTTCAAACAAATACGCCCCAAGCAAAAAAACTATATGATTTGGTGGCCGACTGGTCTGCATTGCAAGCTCATGAAATTGTTTATGATTTATATACAGGTACAGGAACTATAGGATTATACCTTGCCAGTAAAGTAAAACGTGTAATTGGAATTGATTATGTAGAGGCGGCCATACTTGATGCAAAAACAAATGCCCAATGCAATGGCATTGAAAATGCTCATTTTTTTTCGGGAGATATGTGTGCTGTATTTACAGATACTTTTATTGCTGCACATGGTTATGCAGATGTAGTAATTGTTGATCCGCCAAGAGCTGGAATGCATGGTGATGTAATTGAAACCTTATTAAAACATAAGCCAAAACGTATAATTTATGTAAGTTGCAATCCGGCTACACAAGCACGCGATATGGCATTATTAAACATACATTATAAAGTAGATCGGGTACAAGCATTAGACTTGTTTCCACAAACCACACACGTTGAACAAGTGGTTCGTTTACAATTACGATGATGGATTATAGGGCGCCATGGCTCTGCCGCAGGGGCAACACAAGGCAACATCGCCTACACGCAAACCGTTTTAGTTAAACGCGATAGGGATACGAAGGGCTTGGTTCGCCAAAGGCAACCGAGCAAAGCGAGCCCGGAGTAGCCCGGGCCTGAAAGGCATCGCCCAAAAAATAATTCAAACACATAAACCCTAAC
>RFNG01000063.1 GCA_009927275.1 Sphingobacteriia bacterium
AAGGCATCGCCCAAAGTTTCTAAATAAATTACTCCTTCTCTAAATGTATCATCAAAAAAATAATTCTACAAAAAACCATCGAGCATCTTAGTAAAAATACAACATTAATTTTAATACTAAAAAGCAATTGATTTTATTTATCTCCCTAAATAATTTTATTATTTAACTCAATATGATACAGTATTAGCGCTTTGCCTTGTAAATATGTATTATATTAGACTATGAGATTAGCTTCGTTACTTGGCACTGTTTTTTTATGCAATATTTTATTTTCACAAGGCACGCGTTTACCTTTTAATTTTTCAGGTGATATTTTTGGAACCCATGTATTTATAGAAAATAAAGGTCAGTTTAACGGGCAATTAAAATCTAATAAACCTGTATTGTTTGCATTAATTCAAGACGAAGAGCAGGTTTACTTTACACCAGACGGCCCGGTTTTTAAACATTTAAAACACCATCCACAACGTCAATGGGCTACTGAGCTTGAAGAACTGGGTATATCTATGCCCGATAGAAAACCCTCTACTTTTGAAGTGGCCCAAGAATTTATAAATCATCAATCGGCAGAAATTATTCCTTCCAATCCACAATCGCATTATTTTAGTTTTGGCGGACCTGAATTCAATTCAAAAACATTTAAGCGAATCACTTACAAAAACATGTATCCCGGTATTGATATAGTGTACGATATACCAGCAAACGCCACTCAGGGATTAAAATACGCTATCGTAGTAAACCCCGGCGCCGATATTAATGCCTTACAATTTATTTACACTGGTGCAGTTCGCAGTATACAGGTTAATGATTCGGGGGCTCTTGAAATTAAAACCCCTTTGCATAATATATTGGATACGCGTCCGGTAATATACAATCAAGACGCACAGTATCAAGCCGCGTTTCAATTTACAAAATCAAAACTATTGCAGTTTGAAATACCCCATGAGCTTAATACGGCTGTAACATACACCATTGACCCCTTTGTGTCAACAGTTACCACATTAACCAATAGTAACATTGCTTTTGATGTAGATTATGACAATGCTGGAAATGTATTTATATATGGAGGTTCAAATCCTTGTAAAATTGCAAAATACAACAGTGGCGGCACATTGCTCTGGACGTTTGTATGCAGTTTAACAAGCCCTTCATGGAATTCCTCTGGTTTTTCAAATTTTGTGGTAATGAAAAGTAATGGCAAGTGTTATACAGGTCAGGCAGTAATGAGTTCGGGCACCCGCATTATTCGTATTGACGCCAATGGTAATTATGATAATTTTATTACGCCTGCATTTCCCTTGTGGCGAGAGGTATGGGATATGGCTTACCACTGTACAACCGGAAATATTTACGGTATGGGAGGCAGCACCGGTTCCAGTCAATCGGCAGGTATTGTTGACCAAACAACAGCCTCATTAACCCCCATTTCGTTTTTTAATTGCGGCACCATTGCACATGATGTGGTTTCACATGCCATTGACGATGGCGGTAATTTTTTCTGGAACTATGCTTCGGTATCTTCACAATGCGTAAATAATTATATTGCCCGTATTAATTCGGCATTTACATCCTCGGTATGGATAGCGCCATCAACTTTTACCACGTTAGGAGAAGCTGCTCAAAAAAGTGGTATTCTTGGATCTGGTGGAAGCGGCAACGGATTAAACACGCTTGCTGTAAATGCCAATTATCTGTTTTACTATGACGGATTAAATCTTGCTGCATACAGTAAATTAACCGGAGCAATTATTGCAAGCACTACCATTTCGGGCCATATTGTAAAACGCCAGGCAGGTATTGCAGCAGATGACTGCGACAATATTTATATTGGAGCTTTTGGACAAATTTTAGGGTATAAATTTACAGGCACTTCATTTTTGCCCATTGGTACCATACCCGTTGTTGCCAATACCACTACTGTAAGCTATGTGCTGGATATACGTTTAGATAAATTTAACAAACTGTTGTATGCATCAGGTGGAGGATTTGTTGGAACCTATGTTGCCGCATTTTCAAATACCTGTAACATAGCTCCTACATTGTGCTACAATACATTTCCTCTTCAATACACTATTTGTGCGGGTTCTCCTGTTACTATTACACCGGTAAATTATTTTAATTTAACCAATCCAACTTTTTCTGTTTTTCCAGGTAATTACTCAAATCAGTCGGGTACGTTTGTTATTACACCCACAGCAACAACTAATTACACAACCTATGTTACCGGCACCACCAGTTTAAATACTGTGGCTACGTTTACATCTTTAGTACAGGTTACAGTAGTTACGCAGCCTACTATTGTTCCCCAATATACTATGGCAACCTGCACCAATACTAATAATGCCTTTAATTTAAATTTAACTTTTATACCTGCTGCTTCGGTAACACCCAATTATACCATTTCCTGGTCAACAATTCCAAATGGTATTTTAAGCCCCACCCAGTTTTCTGCTACTGGCGTAAACTCAGGCGCCTACACTGCTACAATTACTGCTGAGGGTGGTTGTACCCAGGTTGCCAGTTTTACGCTTCAACTGCCACAACCAGCAGATTTTACTATTCAGCCAACACCACTTCTGCTTAATTGCTATCAGCCCTCTATAACGTTAACTCTTACACCCTCCAATTTAAATTATACACTTACCAATGGTACAACCTTTAATCAAAATACCACAACACCCGTGTTAACGTTTAGCAATGCTACAGGCGTGTTTACATGTACTTCTAAAAATCCCATTTCAAATTGCACTAAAACGCAAACGTTTGTAATATCGCAAAGTACAGTAACCCCCACTTCTGTAATTTCGCCGAGCTTTCAAAACATTACATGTACATCGGTAATTACGCCTATACAAGGCCAGGTAAATCCAACGGTAAATATTCAACAACTTTGGCTGGCCCCCCAGGGAGGCAGTTTAGTAAGTTCAAACGCGCAATACACATTTACACCGGGCTCGGCGGGCATTTATACCCATATTGCTTTAAACACAACTAATGGTTGTAAAACCGCAAAAACATTTACAGTAAGTTCTAATTCGGGTTTTCCTATTTTTTCGGTAGCCTCACCTCAAAATTTCAGTTTGGGATGTGGCAGTACCAGCGTTGCAAATATTCAATTTGTAAATTCGCAAAGTTCACCTCCAGGTTCAAGTATAACACATACCTTAATTGGACCCGGAACCTCAACACTGGTGCCTAATGGCCCTTTAAATACTGCCAATGTTTTTACCGTAAATGCTGCCGGAAACTGGACGCTCATGGTTCGTGATAATACCAACGGATGTACCGCCAAAGTATACATTACAGTTTTAAGTAATACGCTGGCACCAAAGTTGGACAGCCTTGCCATGACATTTCCCATTTTAACCTGTTATAATCCACAAACAACCGTTCAGGCATTTTATCCCCAAAATCAAATGTTGCCCGATTGGGCTATGGCATCGCCCACCGTGCATGTGCAATCTCCAACCATTTCGGTAGCTTGCATACCTACCGCTCCAACACAAACGCTTATAGGCAATTTTACGTTAACACTTACCGACCCATCCAGTACCTGTAAAACCACTACCGTTATTTCAATACTACAAAATATTATTCCGCCATTAGCAACCATTAATGGGGCCAGCCTGATTACGTGCACCCAAAACAGTTTGGTTTTAACCAATGGCAGCAGCACTAAAATTCCGCCCTATTTTAATCCGAATAAGCCTGTTGTAGCGCAGGTATGGACCGGCCCCCCACCACAGGGTACCGTACAGCTTAGTTCAACCTATACCGGATTTTATCCGGGCACTTACACGCTTTTAGTTTTAGATTTAAATAACGGTTGTACCTCCGAAGCTTATAAAACCATTGATGACCGCAGAGACTACCCCAATGTAAACAAACCAAATCCACCCAATCCCTTTGTTATAGATTGCGGGCGAGATACAGTTCATATAGCACCACTTATTTTAGGTGATAAAAGTATTTTAAGTTATACCTGGGAAACACCACCTGAAGCCGGTGTTAACGATTTAAATGCACTGGTTTTAATTACCAATACTACCGGATTTTATTATGTAAGTGTTGAAAACAAAAATACAGGGTGTTTAAGTTCAGGAATGGTTGAAGTTATTTCCGGCACGCTGCATGCAGGTGTAAAACACATACCGCTTCGTGGTCTGGCTCCTTTTTCAGTAACGTTTACAAATACCTCGTCAACCTCGTCCAATCAAAATAATATACGCAGCATATGGAGTTTCGGAAACGGCGATTCGGCAATTACACAAATGGTGAGTAGTTATCCCGAAGTGGTGTATTCTGAACCGGGCACCTATACCTTACACCTGTATGCACAACTGGGACAATGTTATGATACATTATCAAGAATAATTATTGTAGACCAGCCCTCTGATTTAATAATACCTAATATTTTTAGCCCCAATGGCGATGGTGTAAACGACTTTTTTTACCTACGAAGCTCAAATATCAAAACCTTAAGTATACGTATTTACGACCGCTGGGGCATACTGGTATACCAGGCATTGGATTCTACCAAATCTGTATTTTGGGATGGTAATGACCGTAATGGCAAGCCCCATGCCGAAGGAGTTTATTATTATACTTTAGAGGCTACTGGTGCCGATGGTAAATTGTTTAACAAAAAAGCTAATATTACCCTGGTTCGATGAATATAGACGATTCAAACTGGAAATGGGGCTTGTTTTATTATAACACAAACGATGCTAGGGTATGGCTGCCTAAACGTAATCCTTGGATGGGGTTTACACTTAATTGGGCCAAACCCATGGCCTATGTGTATATATTTTTAATTTTAGTTTTAGGACTTTGTGTCCCGTTATTTTTTTAATTACCTATCAGGTAGGCCAATCAACTTGATTTATTTTTAAACTCATAATCTGATATGTATTACACTATCACTACCAATTTTGACACACATTAACAATATTAATATGAACCGTTTTAACACAAATGCAACAATAATTTATGACAGAAAAAAAAATAACAATTAAGTCAACTGTATTAGCTGACAAACAAAAAGTTTGGGATTATTACACATTACCAGAGCATATTACTAAATGGAATTTTGCAGATCCTAGTTGGCATTGTCCGTTTGCTACAAACGACTTTAAAGTTGGCGGGCGATATGTTGCAAGAATGGAAGCCAAAGACGGAAGTTTTGGATTTGACTTTGAAGCTGTTTATAAAGAAATTAACTACAGAAATAGTTTTACGTACGAATTTGGCGGACGGCACGCGACAGTTGATTTTAATGAATTAGATGCACAAACAGAGGTTAACGTAACTTTTGACCCTGAAACTGAAAACCCTATTGAATTACAAAAAAACGGTTGGCAGGCAATTTTAGATAACTTTAAAAAATATACTGAGTCAAACTAACTTTTTATTATTAAAAAAGAGTTACTCAGATTACAAACAAGAAACCGCCTTTTAGGCGTTTAAATACACCATTACGTTTCTACATATTTTTTATAATTGTAGATTAAGCACATTATACAGCATTCTATTTTTCCCACTAAAGCACCAACTATTGTTTATTTTTGGATTAGCCTCTTTTAACACTCTTGATATAGCATTTACCAATAGCCAGCAGTTATTTAAATTAATCTAGTTATTAACAAATTTATTTTATAACCATAGTTTAAAACACCCAATCCTGTTTTCTATTATAAACTACCACTACCTTTTAAAGCATTGATTTTATTACGATACAGCTTTTTTTAAAAATACAGAGATGTAAATATTTAGCTTATTAACATTGTTAATATTACATTAATTATTAACAATTTTAAATAAAGTGTATAAAAGTGGTAAAAAGTGGTAAAAAAGGGAATATTTTTGTGGGTATGAACACAGCGCTTTTGGGTGAGTTTGATTGTAAAGCCGATGCCAAAGGACGCTTTATGTTTCCATCAGATTTAAAAAAGCAAATGGCAGATCGCTTTGATCAGGGTTTTGTCCTTAACCGCAACCTGCACCAGAAATGTTTGGTTTTGTACCCCCTGGCCGAATGGGAAAAAATAAATCAGCGACTGGCACAGTTAAACCGTCTCATTAAAACGAACGATATTTTTATACGCCGTTTTTCGGGCGGTGCTACGCCGGTTTCTGCAGACCCCGCAGGTCGTATTTTACTACCAAAGCCCTTAACCGACTATGCTGCAATTCAAAATGAACTTAAAGTAATTGGAAGTAATAACGTGATTGAATTGTGGGATAAAACTACATACGATGCGTTTATGACACAAGAAATGGATTTAGAACAACTGGCCCTGCAGGTGTTAGGCCAGGACCAAGATATGCACAAGGCATGAGTGCCAATAGGTACCATGCCCCCGTTCTTTTACAAGACTGTATTCGGTTACTAAACATTAAACCTTATGGCATTTATATTGATGCCACGTTTGGCGGGGGCGGTCACAGTTTAGCAATTTTAAATGCGCTGGGTCCTAAGGGACGACTAGTAGCCTTTGATCAAGATGAAGATGTTAATGTGACTTTTAATGATGCACGCTTTACATTATTGGCCTCTAATTTCAGGTACATGCAACGTCAACTGCGCCTTTTGGGTGTTAACCAAGTTGACGGTATATTGGCAGATTTAGGAGTTTCTTCGCATCAGTTTGACACTGCGGAACGTGGCTTTTCATACCGGTTTAATCACAAGTTGGATATGCGGATGAATCAAAAATCTGAACTGACGGCACACGAGGTTGTAAATACCTATACAACTGAGAATTTAACACGATTGTTTAAAACCACCACCGATCTTAAACAAATCAAAGTGTTGGTTCGCACCATTGTCGATGCACGTGTTGTTAAGCCCATAAATACCACCACCGATCTGGCCGAACTTTTAAAAACCATTTTCAATCCACGCGATTGTAAACAAGACACGGCTCAGGTTTTTCAGGCCATACGAATAGAGGTTAACCAGGAACTGGCTGCTTTAGGCGACCTTCTCAACCAAAGCAAAACCCTTTTAAAACCCGGCGGCCGCCTGGTTATTCTATCGTATCATAGCATTGAAGACCGTTTAGTAAAGCAGTTTATTAAAACCGGAAATACCAACGGCGTGCGTGAAGTGGATCCGGTATTTGGAACGCAGTACAGGCCCTTTACAGAGCCTGTTAAAAATCCGATACAGCCTAGTGGCGCTGAAATATTAAACAATCCCAGAGCCCGTAGTGCCAAATTACGGGTAGCAGAAAAACCCTATGAGTCCTAATACCTTTAAAACACCAATATCTGAATCGCAGGAACAAGAGCTGCATGAGATTAAGGGTGCGCCTTCTGAAAAATCGGCAGGCCAGGTACCACAGGGATTCATTGCACGATGGATTTCAAAAATATTTAGCGGAACATTTCTTGAAAACGAAAAATACTTAACCTATTTGCCGTTTATTATTTTTCTTTTTGCACTGGGCTTATTATATATCGCCAACGGGTATTATGCAGATGATAAAATTCGTGAATACAACCGTTTAAACCGCGAGTTAAACGAATTACGCACGAGTTATATTACACATAAAAGCGAACTTATGTTTATGGGTAAGCAAAGTGAAGTAGCCAAACAGGCTGAAACAATGGGTTTAAAAACAACCGCCAGTCCGCCTTATAAAATTGAATTAGACTCCAACTGTTTTGTACCCTTTAGTTACCATGAATAAAAATCAAACGTATATACGCGCTCTGGTTTTGTATGTATGTTTTTGTGTATTTGCAGCATGTATCGTTTATAAAATTATTCAAACCCAATTTATAAACGGTGCCTATTGGAAAAATAAATTTTTAACGCAGTCAACCCGTATGGAAGAAATGGAGGCCATGCGTGGTAATATTTTTGACATTAACGGGGCATTGTTAGCCACCTCATTACCATACTATGAAATTGCAGTAGATGTAAACGTACCTAATATAAGCAATGCATTATTTCGTAAATACCGCGATTCTTTGGCCCTATGTTTTAATGCATTATTTCCTGAAAAATCGGTAGCATACTATATGCAATTGTTTCAAACTGCACGAAATAAAAACGACCGATATGTATTTATTAAAAACGGGGTTAGGTATGCAGAACTTCAGTCCATAAAAAAATTCCCCTTGTTTAGAAACGGATCAAAATGGGGATTAATTACTCTGCAACACCACAAGCGTGAGCGGCCTTTTAACATGCTGGCAGCACGTACCATCGGCCTTTCAAGACCAGGCATTAAACCCGTTGGTCTTGAAGGTGCATACGATTCTATTTTAAAAGGGGTTAGGGGTAAGCGGCTTATGCAGCGTATTGCACGTGATATATGGAAACCCTTAAATGATGAAAATGAAGTTGAGCCCAAAGATGGACAAGATTTATATACCACAATAGATATTAATATTCAGGATGTTGCAGAACAGGCCTTAATGCGAGCTTTACAAAAACATGGAGCGGCTTACGGATGTGCCATTTTAATGGAAGTTGCCACTGGTGAAATTCGTGCTATTGCTAATCTTTCAAGAAACCAATCCGACAGCAGTTTGTATAACGAATCGTTAAACTATGCATTGGGGTATCCCACAGAGCCTGGTTCTACGTTTAAATTGGCTTCGGTTTTAGCAGTGTTAGATACCTGTAATATTGAGCTTAATGAGCCTGTTCGGGTAGGTAATGGAACCTGTACCTATTTTGACCGTCAAATGAAAGATTCGCATGAGCCTCCTAAAAGTATATTATCGTTACAAGAGTGCTTTGAACAATCATCAAACGTTGGAATCAGCAAACTGGTACAGTCTAATTTTGGCAAACGTCCCGATTTGTTTATTTCGTATTTAAAACGATTTCATTTTGACCGCAAACTTGAATTAACCATTCCAGGCGAAGGTAATCCGCGCATAAAATCACCCCAGGATATTGACTGGTACGGAACATCTTTACCCTGGATTAGTATAGGGTATGAAAGTTTAATTACACCCCTGCAACTTTTAACATTATACAATGCGGTGGCAAACAATGGTAAAATGGTAAAACCGCGTTTTGTAAGAAGTATAAAGCAAAAGGGAAATGTGTCACAACAGTTTGAAACGGAAGTTATAAATGAACAAATTGTAAAACCTCAAACCATTGTGAAAGCCCGGCAATTATTAGAGGGCGTTGTAAAAAACGGTACTGGTAAAATTTTAAATATACCCGAATTTAGTGTTGGCGGAAAAACCGGTACGGCTCAAATTGCTAAAAAAGGCGGATATAAAAAGGGTGGAGTTATGTACCAGGGATCGTTTGTGGGTTATTTTCCGGCTGATAATCCCTTGTATTCATGTTTAGTTATTGTAAATGCTCCACAAAAGGGCGAATATTATGGCGGGAGGGTTGCCGCTCCAGTATTTAAAGAAATTGCCCAAACGGTGTATTATGGTACATCACATTATTTAAAAGATTTGCAGCCCCATAAAACAGCTCCAACCCTTTCTGTGCAAACGTTTTTAACCCAAAAGGGAGATGTTACAGAACTAAAAGCTTTGATGCAGCAATTGAAAAATCCAAGCCCAACAATGGATGGAAATTTATGCAAACATAATTTACTTGAGCTGGATGGCCAGTTAAAGCAGGGTTTAATGCCCGATTTATTAGGTTTATCTGCAAAAGATGCCCTGTTTATTTTAGAACGTCGTGGTTTACGTGTGCAGTTAAGCGGAAGTGGTAGGGTAAAACGTCAAAGTATTGATAAAGGCATGCGAATTCAAAAGGGTGAAAAAATAATATTACAATTAAGTTGATGAAATTATTGCGTGACATATTGTATAAAGTAACACTGCAGGCAGTCCACGGGTCTACAAATTTGGCTATTTCACATGTGTCATTTGATTCTCGTAATATTAAAAAAGACACTTTATTTATTGCTATTGAAGGCACCCAGTCGGATGGTCATCAATACATATCAGGCGCTATAGCGCAGGGTGCAGTGGCGATTGTTTGCAAACACATGCCCCAAGTGCTTAACGAATCGGTAACCTATGTGCTTGTGCAAGATACATCAGAGGCTTTAGGGCGTATTTCGTGTAATTACTTTGATAACCCCTCAACTCAATTCAAACTGATAGGAATTACCGGTACAAATGGTAAAACCACAACCGCCACGCTTTTATTTGATGTGTTTACATTATTGGGATATACATGCGGTTTGATTTCTACGGTTGAAAATCGTATCGGTAAAGCCAAGCTGCCTTCAACGCATACCACACCCAATGCATTTGAGCTTAATGCCTTATTACATGAAATGGCACAAAAACGCTGCACCTATGTATTTATGGAAGTAAGCTCACACGCACAGGCACAAAAGCGCACCTGGGGTTTGGAATTTACCGGTGCCATTTTTAGTAATTTAACCCGTGATCATTTAGATTATCATGTAACCTTTGATGCATATCGCGATGCTAAAAAATCATTTTTTGATCAATTGGGATCTCAGGCATTTGCACTTACCAACAGCGATGATGCCAACGGAACATTTATGCTGCAAAACACAAAAGCTAAATCGTACACCTATGCATTGCATCATCCGGCGCATTTTAATTCAAGAATACTTGAACAACACGTAAACGGTACACTGTTACGCATAGATCAGCAAGACGTTTGGATAAAATTAATTGGCGAATTTAATGCCTATAATATTTTAGCGATATATGCCTGTGCCATACTTTTAAAACAAGATAAAACCAATGTGTTATCGGCTATAAGCCAGGTTAAATCGGTTACCGGACGTTTTCAATATATTGAAGGCAGTGCAGGACGCATTGGGATTGTTGATTATGCTCATACTCCAGATGCATTATTAAATGTGCTGCAAACCATTCAGGGATTAAAGCAACCCGATCAAAAAATTATAACAGTTATTGGTTGTGGCGGCGATCGCGATAAAGGCAAGCGTCCGTTAATGGCAGAAATAGCGTTTAAATACAGTGACACGGTGGTTTTCACTTCTGACAACCCGCGCACCGAACATCCGGATCAAATTATAGATGATATGATGAAAGGCGTGCCCCCCGGACACATACGAGATGTTTTACGTAATACGTCACGAGCGGCTGCCATTCAAACGGCTTGTGCCTTATTAAAACCCGGCGATATTGTGCTGGTAGCTGGCAAGGGACACGAGGCCTATCAAGATATTGCAGGCGAAAAATTTGCATTTAGTGACATCCATGAACTTCAAAATCATTTACATATAAATCCTTAAGGCAATGTTATATTATATATTTGATTTTTTAGATAAGCATTATAATATACCGGGCGCAGGTGTATTTCAATACATTTCATTTCGATCTGCCATGGCCCTTGTCGCATCGTTGATAATCAGTTTAATATTCGGAAAACGCATTATTGGGTTTATTCAAAAACAACAAATAGGAGAATCAATTCGAGATTTGGGCTTGCAGGGTCAAAACGAAAAACAAGGCACGCCCACAATGGGAGGTATCATTATAATTTTAAGTATTGTATTGCCCACACTTCTGTTTAGCAAGGTTAACACAATCTATATTATTATCATGTTAATATCAACCTTATGGCTGGGCACACTTGGTTTTTTAGACGATTATATTAAAGTGTTTAAAAAAAACAAAGCCGGTTTAAAAGGCAAATTTAAAATCATTGGACAAATCGGATTGGGTTTAATTGTAGGCATTATGGTATATACACATCCTGATATCGTAATTAGAGAACGTGTATTGTCAACAGCCTCTCAATTGGGCGCAATTTCAGTACATCAGCAGGCGCCTTTAAAATCACCCAAATACGCGCGTCATTCTACTAAAAGCTTAAAAACCAATATTCCTTTTTTAAAGAACAACGAATTAAATTATGAAACGCTTAACAAAACTATTTTTGGTTTACCGGCCCAGTACAGCTGGTTATTGTTTATACCGGTGGTTATTTTAATAATAACGGCCGTTTCAAACGGTGCCAACATAACCGATGGCATTGATGGGCTTGCCGCAGGAACCAGTGCTATCATTGGTGTAGTATTGGGTGTATTGGCATATGTATCGGGTAATATGATTTTTGCAGATTACCTAAATATCATGTATTTGCCCAATGCTGGTGAGCTGGTGGTATTTATTGCCGCTTTTATTGGATCCTGCATAGGTTTTTTATGGTACAATACATTTCCCGCTCAAGTATTTATGGGCGATACCGGAAGTTTGGCACTTGGAGGTATTATAGCTGTTTTTGCAATTTTAATTCGCAAAGAATTACTCTTGCCAATTTTATGCGGTGTATTTGTAATTGAAAATGCCTCGGTTATTATGCAAGTGGTATATTTTAAAATCATGCGAAAACGACATGGATTGGAATATGCACAGCAACATAGATTATTTAAAATGGCGCCACTGCACCACCACTATCAAAAACAGGGATTTCATGAATCCAAAATTGTAATTCGATTTTTTATTATTGGCATTGCCTTAGGCGCTATTACACTGATAACACTAAAACTGCAATAAGTTCATGCCAAAAGCCAAATCCATATTTATTTTAGGTGCCGGTGAAAGTGGAGTAGGCGCAGCATTATTGGCACAGGCCAAAGGGTATCGCGTTACAGTTGCTAACGATGGTCCAATAGCAAATACGTTTAGTAAAGAACTTCAACATAATGGTATTACCTACTTTGAATTTGTACCTGAGCCAAAGACTGTGTTGCCGTTTAACGAGTTTATTAAAAGTCCGGGAGTAGCCGATGCACACCCCTTGGTAAATTTTTACAACACACAAAAAAAACCGGTAATATCCGAAATTGAATTTGCAGCCCGTTATTGTAAGGCAAAAACAATTGGTATTACCGGATCAAATGGAAAAACAACTACAACGTTATTGGTACATCATATTTTAAAAAAAGCAGGATATAAGGTTGCACTTGCAGGTAATGTGGGGCCGAGTTTTGCACGTACAGTATTAAATTCAACCTTTGATTATTGTGTTTTAGAACTTAGTAGTTTTCAACTAGACGGCTGCTTTCAATTTAAACCCGACATAGCAGTATTGCTAAACATTACTCCCGACCATTTAGATCGTTACCAAAATAATTTTAATTATTATACAGCTTCAAAATTTAAAATCATTCAACATGCCACACGCCGAAATCATTTTATTTATTGCCACGATGATGCCACCATAGCGGCATATCTTAAAACCCATACAACACAGGCGCACGTATATCCTTTTTCGATTACACAACCAATAATCGGTTCGGGCGCATATTTAAATGCATCAACCATAACAATAACATATAAACCAAATCAAAAACCCTTAACTATGAACATCGAACAATTAGCCCTTCAAGGTAAGCACAACATTTACAATAGTATGGCCGCAGCATTGGCTGCAAAACTTGCACATGTACGCAAATCGGTAATTCGAGAAAGTTTACAAGATTTTCAAAACATTGAACACCGTTTGGAATTTGTAGCCACAATTCATGGCATTGAATATATTAACGATTCTAAAGCTACAAATGTAAATTCAGCCTGGTACGCCCTTGAAAGTATGAACAAGCCTGTTATCTGGATTTGTGGTGGCCAAGACAAAGGCAATAATTACGATGAATTAACTGCGCTTGTTGCTTCAAAAGTAAAAGCCATTGTATGTTTAGGAAAAAACAACACTAAAATTATCAGTGCCTTCGGCTCTTTAGTGGGTAATATTGTTGAAACGCAAACGGCACAGGATGCTGTATGTGCTGCCGCAAAATTTGCCAAGTCCGGTGATGCGGTGTTACTTTCTCCGGCATGTGCCAGCTTTGATTTATTTAAAAATTATGAAGAACGTGGACTGGCATTTAAAGCAGCCGTACGTTCATTATAATTATGAATGTTTTTAAACATCTCAAGGGCGATCGAATCGTTTGGATAATCATGTTGTTATTCAGCCTGATGTCTGTATTAGTGGTTTACAGTGCAGTGCTAAACCTGGTACATTATAACGGCAATCAAAAAACATCTCCGGTGGGTTATCTATTAAAGCATACCGGTATTTTAGCGGCAGGTATGGGCTTAACTTTTTTGGCCCACCGCGTTAAATATACGTTTTATGCAAAGCTGGCGCCTTTGGGGTTTTTAATGAGCATTCCCTTGTTGCTGTTTACATTATTTAAAGGCGTGCGGGCGGGCGAAGCATCGCGCTGGATAGGAATTCCGGGTACATCCTTAACCTTTCAAACTTCTGATTTTGCAAAAATCATGCTGGTATTATTTTTAGCACGTATTTTAGCTGTTGAATTTGGTAATTGGGAACGTTTTTCAGACGTATTAAAAAAACTGCTGTTACCCGTTGTTGCCATTTGCGGTTTAATTTTTCCTGCTAATTTTTCAACCGCAGCCGTGTTATTTGTAAATGCCATGTTTTTAATTTTTATGGGCGGCGTGCCAATGCGACACCTGTTTAAACTTGCAGGTATTGCCATAGTAGCTGCAGTTGTTTTGGGATTTTGGATTTGGATAGCACCTTCAACCATACCGGGAAATCGCGGACCCACATGGAAGTCAAGAATTGAACATTTTTCAGATGGTGCCAGTGAACATAATTATCAGAGTGAACAGTCTAAAATGGCTATTGCCAATGGTGGTATGTTTGGAAAAGGTCCGGGCAACTCTACGCAGCGTGCATTTTTACCCCAGGCCTCCTCAGATTTTATTTTTGCAATTGTATTAGAAGAATATGGTTTTTTGAGCGGCGTATTATTGTTGTTTTTGTATTTAATATTATTATACCGCAGTGTACGAATGGTACGCCAAAAAGATAAACCGTTTGCAGGATTTATTGCGCTTGGATTAAGTTTTAGCCTTGTGTTTCAAGCCTTAATAAATATGGGTGTTGCTGTAGATTTATTTCCGGTAACAGGTCAGCCCCTGCCTTTAATTAGCATGGGCGGTACATCCATTTTATTTACAATGGCTTCATTGGGAATTTTATTAAGTGTGAGTCATACGCTCCAACAAAATGCACAAGATGTTAAACCAGAATGAATTTCGTTTTGTACTCAGTGGTGGTGGTACAGGTGGACATATTTTTCCGGCAATTGCAATTGCACAAGCGTTATTAAAAATTAATCCACAGGCTAAAATTTTATTTGTAGGAGCACTGGGTAAAATGGAAATGGAACGCGTGCCCGCGCAGGGATTTGAAATTATAGGTATTCCCATTTCGGGATTTCAAAGGCGTATAAGTATTAAAAATATTAAACTACCATTTTTATTACTGTACAGTTTATGGAAATGCCGAAACATATTACAACATTTTAAACCGCATGCTGCCATAGGAACCGGCGGTTATGCCAGTGGTCCTTTACTTTTTGTAGCCTCGCTTAAAAATATTCCGGTTTACATACAAGAACAAAATGCATTTCCGGGCCTAACCAATAAAATTCTTGCCAAACGTGCATACCGAATCTATACAGGGTTTTCAGGTATGGATAATTTTTTTAAAGCCGATAAAATTTTGCACGCCGGTAATCCGGTTCGACAAGAACTAGAGCATTGTATTGTTTCAAAACCCGAGGCCTATGCCCATTTTAATTTTAATCCGCAATTAAAAACCTTGTTGGTGTTGGGTGGAAGTTTAGGCGCACAACCTATTAATGCGGCCATTGAACAGGGATATAAAACCTTATTAGAGCATAACATACAAATTATTTGGCAAACCGGATCACGACATTTTGATGCCTTAAAAACAAAAGTAACATCACATGTACAACTTCATTTACAACCTTTTTTAACACGAATGGATTACGCCTACTGCATTGCAGACCTTGTAATTTCAAGAGCCGGTGCCAGTAGCCTGTCCGAACTTATTTGCTTATTAAAACCCTCTGTTTTAATTCCCTCACCTTACGTAGCAGAAGATCATCAAACTAAAAATGCTCAAGCCCTTGCTGATGTTGGCGCAGCAGTACTAATGCCTGAATCACACGTTTCGGTACGTTTACTATCCACTATTTTGGATGTTATGCAAAACGATGCACAACGTGAAGCGTTTCGTACAGCTATGCATCCATTACAGCATCCTGATGCAGCAAAAGTAATTGCACAAGATATTTTTAAAACACTGCAAACCTCAACATGAAACCGCATATTTTTTTTATTGGCATTGGTGGTATTGGTATGAGTGCATTAGCCAGGTATTTTCACCATTTGGGGTTTAATGTGTTCGGCTACGATAAAACCTCAACGGCGATAACCCGTGCGTTAGAATCCTTAGGTATTAATTGTGTATACACAGATTCTGTTCAGGCATTAGAATCCGGGTTTTCAAATTTAAATGCCACGCAAATTCAAGTTGTTTACACTCCCGCAGTGCCACAAACTTCGACTGTATACCAGTATTTTAAAACCCGCGGTATTGCAATAAAAAAACGCGCCGAAGTATTAGGCGCCATTACACAGCATCAAACCACAATTGCTATTGCCGGCACTCATGGTAAAACCACCACTACCACCATGGTTACGCATTTACTAAAAGATGCCGGTTTAAACATTACAGCATTTATGGGTGGCATATCAGCCAATTATCAATCAAATTTGGTACTGGGACATGCAGATATGCCAAATCACATTATGGTGGTTGAAGCCGATGAGTATGACCGATCGTTTCATCATTTGCGTCCGCATTGGATTATTTTAACCAGTACCGATGCAGATCATTTGGATGTTTATGAAACACCTCAGCAATTATCCGATAGCTATCAGGCATTTGTAAATTTGTTAAATCCAAATGGAGTTTTAATTGTTAAGAATTCTGTTAATAATCAAATCACGTCTTCAGGGATTACATACACATACGATTTAAATTTAAACGTGCATTATTCCGCTCAAAATATTCGTTATGCAAATGACGCCTCAAGCCTTTTTGATTTGAATACGCCGCACGGCCTTTGGAAGAATATGATATGCCCTTTGCCTGGAATACATAATGTTGAAAACGCAATTGCTGCATTGGCGCTTGCCCAGCAGCTTGGTATAAGTGAGGTACAGGCACGTAACAGCCTGGCAAGTTATAAAGGGGTGCAGCGCCGTTTTGAAATACATGTAGCCTCTTCACAATTGTATTTTATAGATGATTATGCGCACCATCCGGCTGAATTAGTTGCAACACTTCAATCGGCCCGGGCGCTGTTTTTAAATAAACCCATAACCGGTATTTTTCAGCCGCATCTGTTTTCAAGAACGCGTGATTTTAAAAATGAGTTTGCCGAAGCATTAAGTCTATTAGACCATTGTATTTTAATGCCCATTTACCCGGCGCGTGAATCGCCTATTCCGGGGGTTAATTCAGAAGCTTTACTTGAATTGGTAAAGGCTCCCAAAAAACAAATTATGTCGGCTGAAGCTGTATTACAATTTTTAAAAGTTCAAACATCGGGCGTTTTTATAACTCTTGGCGCAGGTGATATTGGCCAATTGGCAGCTACCATTGCGGCACACTTTAAATTGCAAATTCAAAAATGAAAAGCAAGCTAAAAGCCCTGTTTAAAATAATGTTCATTATGTTGGGCTTTTCGGCATTTTGTTTAAGTACCGGTTTTGCTTGGTATATCGATGACATTAAAACACCTAAAACAATACATTTTAAAATTACTAACACACAGCAAAATCAGTTTTTACAAGAATCAGACATTCGCAACCTACTTCAAATTAACAGTGCTCAATGGCACAATATTCCTAAAAACACGTTAATTAAAAATTTTGAGCAATTGCTTAAATCCCACGGGGCAGTGCAGCGGTGTAATGTATATACCACACATTCGGGTATTCTTTGTATTGAAGCCTTAAGTAAAACCCCCATGATGCGTGTTCAAGACACCAATGCACAAGCATATTATATTGATATACAAGGTAAGCGCATGTCTTTATCCGATTTATGGACGGCCCGTGTACCCTTAGTTAGTGGACATATAAGCGTCCAAGATTTTATTTTAAAACAAAAATCAAAAGGATTTACGTATTCTGCATTTTGCAATGCGCTGTTTACCGATTCTTTATTTAAGCAACTAATTCATCAGGTTTATATTGATAGTATTGGACAGCTTGTGTTAACACCCATTATGGGTGCTGAAAAAATTATAATGGATACATCTTCCTATTACCCGTTAAAACTTGAGCAGCTACGCCAATTTTATACTTCTGTAATTTCTAATTCACAACACTGGAACACGTATTCACGTATTGATTTAAGGTTTGCAAATCAAATCATAGCAATTACCGAAACCCCTTTACTAAAATCAGATACCCTAAAACACCATGAGTAACGAAAACACATCTATTATTGTAGGCCTGGATATTGGCACCACTAAAATTGCTGCTATTATTGGTCAAAAAACCGAGCACGGAAAAATTGAAATATTGGGTATTGGAAAAACCAAATCTTTGGGCGTTCACCGGGGCGTTGTAGCTAATATAGAACAAACTATAATTTCAATAAAACAGGCTCTCGAACTGGCTTCTAATCATGCACAGGTTGACATTGCCGAAGTTGTGGTGGGCATTGCCGGACAGCATATAAAAAGCATGCAGCATCATGGTTTAATTACCCGCAGTAGTTATGATGAGGAAGTAAGTCAAGACGACTTAAACCGCCTTGTGGAAAGCATGCATTTAATTCCAATGCCTCCCGGCGAAGAAATTATACATGTTATACCGCAAGATTATACAGTAGATAACGAATCGGGAATTCGTAATCCTGTGGGTCATTCTGGAATACGCCTTGAAGGTAATTTTCACATTATTTCGGGCCAAGCCGGTGCAATCAGAAATATTGTAAAATGCGTTAACCGCGCAGGGTATTCTATTTCATCTTTAAATTTAGAACCGCTGGCAAGCTCTGAATCGGTTTTAAGTGATGAAGAAAAAGAGGCTGGTGTGGTATTGGTGGATATTGGAGGCGGCACCACCGACATTGCCGTGTTTTACGATGGTATTATTCGCCATACGGCTGTAATTCCATTTGGCGGTAATATCATTTCTGATGATATCAAAGAAAATTGCGGACTTATTAAAACCCAAGCCGAAGAATTAAAAATAAAATACGGCTCAGCCATTGCCATGGAAAACACAAAAAATGATGTGATTTCCATTACCCGTATTAAAGGATTACCTCCAAAAGAAATTACCGTGAATTACCTTTCACAAATCATACAAGCCCGAATGGAAGAAATTATTGAATTTGTGGCCTATGAAATTAAAAACAGCGGATTTGAAAAAAAGCTTTCGGCCGGCATTGTCATTACAGGCGGTGGCGCGTGCCTAAAACATATACACTCATTGTTTACACTAAAAACCGGCATGGACTGCCGGGTTGGAACACCAAATGAGCATATTGTAAGTGCTTCGGATGAGTTAAAAAATCCCATGTACGCCACCGGTATTGGATTAATGCTTTTAGGAGCCGTTGATTTAGACCAAAAATGTTTAAAAAATAAAAAACAAATTGTGCAGGATGTTCATAAAACCGAAAAAACAACCGCTGAATCGGCACCTGTAAATGAAAAAACCAGTAAACCCGTTAAACCCAAAATCGGAGATTTTTTTGGTTCCTTAATTGGAAAAACTAAAGATCTTTTTAATGATGAAGGCATTCAATAATAAGTTATAAAAACCCTTAAAAAATCAAATCATGATACAATTTGAATTCGAAAAATCAGAAAAATCCATAATTAAAGTTATTGGCGTGGGCGGCGGTGGCAGCAACGCTGTTAATTACATGTTTCGGCATGGAATAAAAGGCGTAGATTTTATAATTTGTAATACCGATCGCCAGGCACTTGAAAAAAGCCCCATTCCCAATAAAATGCAATTGGGAAAATTATCTACCAAAGGCCTGGGCGCGGGCTCTATTCCCGATGTGGGTCGTGAGGCAGCATTAGAATCTATTGATGATATTCGTAATGAATTAAGTGATTCTACACAAATGGTATTTATCACCGCCGGTTTAGGCGGTGGCACCGGAACAGGCGCAGCACCAGTTATTGCTAAAGTGGCTAAAGAACTGGGCATACTTACAGTTGGTATAGTAACTATACCTTTTACATTTGAAGGTAAAAAACGCCGCAGTCAGGCCGAAGCAGGGCTGGAGGAAATGAAAAAATATGTAGACACGTTGCTGGTAATTGGTAACGACCGCCTGCGTGAAATTTACGGTAATTTAAAAATGAGTGAGGCTTTTGGTCATGCGGACGACGTATTATCCAGCGCGGCACGCAGTATAGCAGAAATTATCAGCCTGCATATGCATATTAATGTTGATTTTAACGATGTTAAAACCGTAATGAAAGATAGCGGTGTGGCCGTTATGGGATCAGCAGTTAGTAGTGGTGATAAACGCGCCATTGAGGCCGTTCAAAAGGCACTTAATTCCCCACTGTTAAACGATAATGATATACGCGGTGCACGCCACGTATTACTTAATGTGATGAGTGGCAGTAATGATATCAATATGGATGAATTTGGTGAAATTACTGACTTTATTCAGGAAGCAGCAGGCGGTACAGCTGAACTCATTACCGGTTATGGCAGTGATCCTAGCCTGGGTGAACAGGTAAGTGTAACCATTATAGCCACCGGATTTAAAACCGGACAAAACTCCGGATTTGAAACCCCCGCTTTTAAAGCACGTAATGTAATGGATTTAAATGCAGAACCGCCTACCATACCTGCTGCAGTATCGGAAATAAACACAGAAGCTGCTAGTGATGAAACTTTTGTATATAAACGTGTTAGCGAAGACACTGAAACTCCAAATACAGAAGGCATTACAGAAACTCCTGTAGCTGCACACACAGAAATAGAATTAGAGGATATGAATATTGAAATGCTTGATGATGCAGCAGTTGAAGCAAGTCAAGAGCCAATACAAAACGAAACATTAACCCGCGAACAGCAATTGCTGGTGGCAAAAGAACGTATAAAAAAATTAAAAGAAATCAGTTTAAAAATACGTACACCACAGGGCCTTGCCGAATTTGAAAAGCAAAGTGCATTTGAACGCCGTCAGGGACAGCCCGAAAACAGAACGCCAAGTGCTGAGTCGGAAGTATCTCGTTATACAATTGATCAACAAAACGGAACTTTGCAAATTCGTCCAAATAATGGGTTTTTGCATGATCATGTAGATTAATTTTTTTAGACTGAATAAATACCTGATACTACAGGTTTATTTAATGTTGAATTATATTTAAGGTGTTTCCTTTTTGGATTGTTATGATTTTTATTTGGGAGCCATCTATTTTTTTGTTTGAATTATTTATGCGATGCTTAAGTTTATGATTTTTTGTTTGGATAATTAAAATTATTTATGCGATGCCTTCGGG
>RFNG01000015.1 GCA_009927275.1 Sphingobacteriia bacterium
CGATAGGGATACGCAGGGCTTGGTTCTTTGCGAAGCAAAAACCGAGCGGTAGCGAGCCCGGAGCAGCCCGGGCCTAAGGCATCGCCCTAATATTTCTAATTATCAAAAAAAAATCCAAATCAGAAGGCATCGCTCATATCATACTTCAAAAAAAAATACGATAGGGATACGAAGGGTTCCGTTCGCTGTTGGCAACCTTGAATATCGAGAAAGAAGTAGCCCGGGCTCTAAAAAATAAAACACAAAACTATATGAAGGATTCGCAGGACCCGAAGGTAAACCATCCGCAGTATGTTCTGTAGCGCAGAGAAATCTATAGAAGCCTAAACCGAAGGGACCCGCCCAAAAAATTCAAACAGAAAAATTAAATGTAAATTACAATAATCAAATTACTGAAATAAACTTTTAATTAATCAAAACATCAAGGTAGAGTAATGTTATAAATAACCCCGTTAATGGTTACAGTTGCATTAATATCGCATGCTCCATTACCATAATCAATATAGCGGGTTGCTTTTGTACCAGGAGTGTGATTAAGTTTACCGCTTATAAACGGATGCCGTTTTGGTTTGTTGGGAAACGGTGAGCAATTCATGTCACGAACTAAATCTGTAGCGGTATTGGTATAGTTTTCACCTTTTGCATTAATACCATTAGAATTACCGTTAAACTTTACTTTTGCCAGGGTCCAAACAATACTTTTAGATTGGCCACGGTAACAATTTGTATCATTGGTATTTAATAATTCTTTGGTATAGCTGGTTAAACGAGTAATTGTGCCCGCATTGGAGGGTTTAACAATGCTGATATTTGAATTTATACTCCATGTAAGATTGGTACCGGGATTTAAACCAGTTGGCAAAGTTAAAGGTGTTGTGTTTTTTACTTGCTTGCTTGTAATAGTAACGGAATATCCATCCACAACATAATTTTGAGAGCTTAATTTCATATCAAATCCGGGATTACGATAGCGTATAGCTGTACTAGGAGAACTGGCAGAAAAATCATAAATAAGTTTTCCAGAACGCGTGCGGCCATCGTTACATAAACATGAAGTACCAAAATCAACTGTAATAATTTTATTTACAATACTAACTGTGGCGCAATTAGCAAGGCTTATTGCGGTACCAGAAGCAGATTTAAAATTAGTTAAACTGCCCTGATTTTCTGCAGCCTCTGCTCCTACCGCCTCTAAGTCATTAACAATTGTTTCAGCTATAGCATCGTCGGATGCAGAAGTTGTATCTGAATCAGTTGAGGGTGCCGGATCATCTTTACGGCATGCTAAAACAAACAAACTAAGTAATAATAAAAAGGTGGATATTAATTTAAATACTGATTTCATAATCAAGTGTTAGTATGTTAAAAATACTTTTTTTTCATTAAATGCCAATGACGGAAAGGGAAATTTAACATATTTAAAAATCCATTTAATGGGTTTTAACCAGCCCTTTGAACTTTTAATAGCATTGGGATTAAAATCTATACTACATTTAAAAAGGCGTTTGCTGTGTAATGTATCGGGATATGCATGTATAAATCCTGTTATTCCATAGCCTAAACTAAGCGCCAACCACTTGGGCCAAAATTTATACTTTAAACTACAACTAAGCCAATAACTTTGACCATTATAATCTTTTAAAATTCTTGTAAAACCATTTTGTCCTAACAATTTTGGATTTTGATCTGCATAAGGACTTGGCCAATATCCAAATTTAAAATACAACATTTGATGGACTATCGATTTATGAAGTGCGATTGCAGATGCACAACCTAAAACATTGGCAAGCATATCTGATTTAGAAAACCCCCAACCCGTACTGTAAGCATCTAAAACTTCAATTCCGCTTAAAAATAAAAGTCCTGAAACTGTATTAAGTGTTTTTTGACCTATATGCTGTGCGGGCATTTCTAATCCCATTGTAGTTATGTGAAAACAAGAATATAAGTGCCCCAATTTATCCATTTGATACCATTCTTTTGAATCGTTAAATACATGAAATGAAGCAGATTTATACGATTTATACCACAATTCATTTAGCCCAATAAACGATGTGCCTAATGCTGCATACAAACTTCCGGTTTTTAATTTTGCATGAAGTGTGTCTGATGCTTTGTATGACATACATAAACTCAAAAAAAGTAAAATATACATATTCCACTTTTTACAAAAACATTTTATCATGTTAAAGCAAAAGTATACAATAAGATTTAAGACAAACCTAAAATTACTTTATATAACAAGTGTTGAATATATAAGCTTGCTTCATTGCTAGGCAATAACCGATCAATAACCAGCCCGATGCAGCCCAGCC